>JBLIIE010000004.1:0-81350 GCA_047634635.1 Granulosicoccus sp.
TTTGGAGTAATACTAGCTACGCCTCAGATAATTCTCAAAAATTGTCTGGTGAATCCGTAAAAATCATAGAGTTGTTCACATCGCATGGATGCTCATCGTGCCCGGCGGCAGATCGCCTTCTGGGTGAGCTGTTAGAGAGCGATGAGGATTTAATGGCATTGGAATTTCATGTTGATTATTGGAATTCACTGGTGCACGGAAGCGATGGTAATTTTGTTGATCCATTTTCGAAATCTGAGTATTCCATGCGACAGAGGGAATACAACGTTTCTCGACTTGCGGGCAGGCCGGGTGTGTATACACCACAGGCTGTTATCAATGGTGTTACTGCGGCTGTTGGTTCCAATCGGCGACATATTGCCAAAGCTTTGAAGAATAGAAGACCAGCGGCCCTGCTAATCACCCTACACCCCAGCGCAGCTGATGAAACTGTTCTGCAAGTTGGTATTACAGGAGAGCAGCGGCAGCTAGAGGTTTTGCGAGGCACGGATATTATGTTAATCAAATACTTTGATTCTGCGCAGACACATATAACGGGAGGCGAGAACCGGGATTTGATACTGACCAACCATCACGTTGTTTATGAGGTTTTGCGTCTGGGCCAAGTAAGTTCAACGTCAGAAATGTCCTATAATATTACTGTCCCGGCACAGGGTGAAGGCTGTGTTGTGCTTGTGCAAGAAGGAGCTTTGAGCCCTGTATTCGCTGCTGTGGAATGCCCTTGAGTACCCTTCAGGTTGCCGCACACAGGCTTTAAGGCTATCGAGCTTGATAACCTGAATTGTATGTCATGACGAAGTTGGCTAACGAGTGCTATCTTCTTCGTTCTTGATGGAAAATCCACTAAATGGGAGTGATATGTGCGCTGGCTGATAGCATGTGTACTGGTAGTTTTTTCGTCGTTTGCCAACGCTGATGGACCTCTCTACGCAGATCTGCAATTTGCAGCGGCGGGTGTCAATCACTCTAATCTGGATTTCTATCCACAATTTGCAAGCGTGAGCGCAGGCGTATTTTTACGTCCTGGTATCGGACTGGAAATATTTGCCGATAGTGGCCTGGTATCAAATCGAAAAAGTGGGTTTGACCTTGAAGTAGAGAGCGCTTACGGTGTGGCTGTTCGACTTCAATCTCCACCGATTCGGCGGGTTCATGGCTTTATTGTTATTGGCGCAGTCAATTATTCGATTAAGCAAACAGCCACTGCAACAAGTATTCTAGGCGGTTCATCTTTAGAAGATGACTTCAGGGGGATGAGGCTAAGCGTCGGTTTGATCGAAAGATTGGAACGCTGGGACAACGTTTTACTGTCTCTCGAGTATCGCCACTACAATGCCGACGATCCGATGAGTGTGGATGCACTACTCTTCGGCTTGCGAGTCAACACACCATGATATTTCGTATGGCCGCGGCGTTGTTAAGCGCCACATTGCTACTGAGCGCCTGCGACGGAGACTCGCGACCCTTTTCTGAGGCAGTGGAAGTTCGCACTTTGAATCTGGAAAGCATTGTGGTGGTGGCACCCGACAATACTGTGCCCGACATATTCCTGAACATAAATCAAGGTTTGCAATTGGGAGTGGTTGGAATTCCAAATACAGGTGATCCGATACTGCTTGCCGCGAATAGTCGAGCTTGGTCTGTCAGTGATCCAACAATTGCCAGCATTACGGATAATGGTTTTCTGCGCGCAGTGGCTAACGGTGCTGTGGATGTGTCTGTCTCCATTGGCGGTATAGATTCTGTCGGCTTTGGGATAACTGTCTCAGAGGCAACACTGAGTGAAATAAATGCCATCAATGCCATCTCGGATAGTGCAACGTTAGAGCGTTGCCTCCCACAAACGTTCTTTGCCACAGGGACATTTAGTGACGATACGAATCGTAATCTGGACAACGTAACCTGGATGGTTAGCGACCCGACAAACGCACGCCTTTTTGAAATCAGTGGTACGTCAACCAGTCTTAATGCCTTGGCTGCGATAGATCAATTAACCTTGTCTGCGACTGCCCCGGGAGGTCAGAGCCTGGATCAGCCGCTCATCGTATCTGACAGTTTGCAAGCTATCGCAATACGTCCACTGCCAATCATCCTTGATGTGGGTGAAGAGCGCGAAGTATCGGCTTTCGGTGTCTATTCAGTCATTACTGGTGAAACAACCAACACGACCCGGGATGTCGACATTACCGACAACGTCGACTGGGTAGTCGCAACCGACACTGCCAATCTGAGTGTTAGTAACGTGCGAGGCACAAAGGGTTTGCTGACAGGGATTGATGCGGATAACGATGCGAATCTTACAGCGGCGTGTGGTGATGAAGTCCATCGTGTGCTAGTCGACATCAATGCGTCTGAAACTTCAACAGACACAACCCTTGCCTTCAAGTTTGGCAATCAAGTGATTACAGGAAATCAGATTACTTTAAGCTGGGCAGCCAATTTAGCGTCAATACCTCTTCTTGTGGCTACTGGCTCAGAATACGATATAGCAAACGATGTTACTGGTAACGTTGATTTTCAAAGGCAAGACCTTACATCTAGTGACTCAGCACCCTTTCTTATTAATGGCAATGGTACTTCTACGCCTACCATTCAGTTAACGGCGATAGGCACAGGTATCATCGTGGCAACACAAACCACTGGCGGTGATGCGGTGGGAACAATAACAATAACGGTAACAAATCAGTGAGCGCATTAGCACAGGTAAATCAATTAAAAGAACAGTTGGAAGCATCAGTTGTTGGACAACCGATGTTGGTTAATCGTTTATTAATCGCACTGCTTGTCGATGGACACCTGCTGGTTGAGGGGGCTCCTGGTTTGGCCAAAACCCGCGCTATAAAAGCGCTTGCGGATCGAATAGAAGCAAACTTTCAGAGAATTCAGTTTACCCCCGATCTGCTGCCTGCAGATTTGACGGGTACGGAAGTCTATCGTCCCGCAGATGGCACCTTTGTGTTTCAAAATGGGCCTTTATTTAACAATCTGATACTCGCAGACGAAGTCAACCGGGCGCCTGCCAAAGTGCAATCAGCATTGCTTGAAGCTATGGCGGAACAACAGATTTCCGTGGGTCATCAGACCTATCCTTTGCCAACGCCGTTTATGGTTATGGCAACACAAAACCCGATTGAACAGGAAGGTACCTACCCATTGCCTGAGGCACAGCTCGATCGCTTCCTAATGAAGATAGTCATCGACTATCCCGATGCCGAGCACGAGGCAGAAATACTTCGATTGGTTAGGTCTGAGGCACTGAGCATTAGTTCCGCTCGGATAGCTGGGCAGCCAATAGATGCAAATTCTGCTGGTCAGTTTTCTGGGGACAGATTTGCATTAAAAGATCTGTATGCCGCAAGGCAGGAAGTGCTGGAAGTGTTCATGGCGGATGATGTCGAGGACTACATTGTCAGGTTGGTCACGGCGACCAGGAACCCAGAACAACATAATGACAATCTGGCGCGCTGGTTAGAATACGGTGCAAGCCCACGTGGCACTCTGAGCCTAGATTCCTGTGCTCGGGCGCATGCTTGGTTGGAGGGACGTGATTATGTGTCTCCCGGTGACGTGCAAGCAATGGTGCATGAGGTACTCAGACATCGATTGGTGCTTTCGTTTGAGGCTGAAGCTGATGGCATCAGCGCTGATGAGGCTATCGCACAGCTGTTGCGATTGATCGCGGTGCCGTGATTGGTCAGGTGGGATGCCCGCAGTGAACAGTAATCGTCTTACCTTTGATTCGCCTGTGGAAACGTCATTGGATGAACTTGTGCAGCTGCGCAGTGCCGCGCATGCGCTGCAACGAAAAGTTCGTAAGAAAACAGCCGCTCCAATAATGGGTGCATCGGTATCTAAACGGTTGGGACGGGGGCTGGATTTCGCGGAGGTGCGTGAATATCAGCCGGGGGATGATGTACGAATGATTGACTGGAAAGTCACTGCTCGTTCCGGTCGTGCTCACACCAAAATGTTTGTTGAAGAGCGTGAAAGACCAGTTCTACTAGTTGTGGATTTCAGGGCATCCATGCGCTTTGGAACAAGAAGCATGTTTAAATCCGCATTGGCTGCCCGATTGGCGGCTTTGTTAGGTTGGTGTGCTGTGAGTGGGCAGGATAGGGTCGGTGGGTTTGTATTTACTGATGACACTCATAGTGAGATTCGTCCTCAAGCCGGGCGTCGTGGGCTGATGGCGTTTTTTCGTGCCATTCAGCAAGCTCAATCGCATAAGTCTAAAGCTGGGGGTGAACAGTTAGGAGATACATTATCTCGTTTGCGTCAAGGAGTTCATGGCGGCAGTACCGTCGTGATACTGAGTGATTTCAGTGGTTTTGATGAACGCTCTCGTTCTGCGTTGGGTAGCGTTTTGCAGTCACTGGATGTGGTTGCTGTTCAGGTGTGTGACCCACTGGATTCCACATTGCCACCTCCTGGTGAGTATGCTTTTCGGAACAACAACGGCATCGAAGCTAGTCGCTTGTTAATGAAAGTTCGTTCTAAACGACAACAGGCTGATTACCGTGATCGATTTGAAAAACGCCAGCTGGACCTACAAACCTTGTTTGCTTCAAATCGCCATTATTTCACTACAGCACTAACCAGCGATTCGTTGATCGATACGACTCAGAGAATCGTATTAAGACAACCTCACCGTAGCGAGTAACTGTGGACGAGAAAGAGGCATTACTCAGCCAGTTAAAGAGTGTTCACATACCCGAAGTGAGTGCGGCTCCCGCCATAGGTTGGTGGGTGCTTGCTGTCCTGTGCATGGCGTTTGTGTTCCTTGCCAGATGGTATTGGAATAGGTATCTGTCGCGACAGTGGCAACGTGAGGCGGCACAAGAACTGAGTCGAATTCGCGAGCAATCTTTGAAGCAATCTGTGTCCACAACGCTTGGCGATACATCGCGACTTGCGCGGCGGATTCTGCTAGCTGTAAAACCACGGGAGGCTGTGGCGAGTTTGCACGGCAATGACTGGCTTGTTGCATTGGACGAAGTGTGTGAGCGTCCATTGTTTGTCAATGGTTTTGGCAAGCTTCTGGAGTCGGGACAATATCAACGCAACCCGCAGGTTAATCCTGCCGACATAGATGCCTTACTTGATGCAATGGAAGAGTTGATTCGTTCAGCTGGGAGAGGTTTTAAGCGACCGTCTTCATTCATTGATGGTTTAAGGATGGGGGCATGACATGTTGAGTAATATTACATGGGTATTCCCCTGGGTATTCTGGCTCCTACCTTTGCCAGTGCTGGTATATCGGTTTGTACCGGCTAAGCAGACGCCAGGAGGACGTGCCTTGCTGGTGCCCAATGTAGAGGCCTACACACAATTTACGGATACAGCTTCGAGCGGGCAGAGAGTGGGTTGGATCCGACCGCTGCTACTTGCACTTGTATGGGTTGCTCTGCTGTTGTCCGCTGCCCGGCCCCAGCATTTTGGAGATCCTATCGGTGTGCCTGTATCTGGACGTGATCTGATGTTGGGCATCGATATTTCTGGCAGCATGCGCGAGGCAGATCTGTACGCTGGAAATACCCGAGCAACACGTATGGCTGTTGTTAAGCAGGTTGCTAAGGAATTTGTGGCAAGGCGTACAGGAGACCGCGTGGGGTTGATTATGTTTGGCTCTCAAGCCTATGTACAAACGCCACTAACACACGATCACGAGACCATTCAGCACTTCCTTGATGAAGCCACTGTTGGGTTAGCGGGTCGATCAACCGCTATTGGTGATGCTATTGGACTAGCCGTGAAAAGGTTGCGGGACAAGCCTGATGCAACTCGTGTGCTCATTCTGTTAACCGATGGTGCAAATTCGGCAGGAGTCATAGATCCCATTGCGGCGGCTAGGCTTGCCGCAGAGAACGATATTCGTATTCATAGCATTGGTGTGGGTTCGCAGGTTCGGGAAAACCTCATTAACTCGCCCTTTGGTGCACGCCGAAGTGAGTTGGATGAATCCACCTTGCGCGCTATCAGTTTGGCAACGGGAGGTCAGTATTTTCGTGCTCGCAATCAGCAGGAACTTGCCAATATCTATCTGGAGATAGATAAATTGGAGCCCACGGAACTTGCGTCTGAAGAATACCGCCCATTGCGAGAACTTTTTAGCTGGCCTCTAGGAGTTGCGCTTGTTTTATCGATGATCTGGGTGCTGTCTGGAATGATTCGGTTCAATCCGACAGGTGATGGGGCTTCGTCGTAATGGAGACTAGCTTGATGTGGTTGCGGCCATCCTGGCTATTGGGTTTTTTACCCTTATTGCTGCTGGCGCTATATTGGTTGCGTCAACGTAAAGATCGTAGTGATTGGGAAGCCTTGGTGGACCCTGAATTGCAGCGCTATGTCATCGAGCAATCACCTCCATCGAAACGTCGAGCGCCGGTAATCCTGTTCCTTGCCTGGGCTTTTAGCTTGATATTGCTGGCAGGTCCTGTTTGGCAGCAGCAGGAAGTCCCTGTTTTTCAGGCAGAGCAGGCGGAGGTGGTTTTATTTGATCTGTCACGTTCAATGCTTGCTGATGATGTTGCTCCTGACAGATTGACTCGCGCACGATTCAAGCTAATGGATCTGTTGCAACGCAGCGATGGACGACAGACTGGCTTGGTCGCCTTCGCAGAACGCCCTTATATTATCAGCCCGTTGACTGAAGATGCACTTACAGTCGAAGCGTTTGTATCGTCCCTTGACCCAGATATAATGCCTGCGCAAGGCAGCCGGCTGGATCTGGCGATATCCAAGGCCTTGGAGCTGCTTGATCAGGCAAGTGTTGAGCAAGGTCATATCCTTGCCATAACTGATGCGGTCGTAACTGATCGGGATCGACTAGTGGCCAGAGAGGCAAAGTTGTTGGGTCATCGTGTGTCTGTATTGGCGATCGGCACACCTGCGGGTTCTCCATTGCGTGATGAGGCAGGCCAATTTTTGCAACAAAAAAATGGAGCTATTGTCGTCCCACAGCTGGATATGCCCGGTATGCGCAGTCTGGCAAATGCCGGAGCTGGTGTTGCGGTTATGATGACGTCCAATTCAGATGATCTGGATACCATAGAGGCAGTTCGGCAATTGATTGCAATCAGTGAAGAGACTGGTGAATCCGTTGCCGAGAAAATTTATTGGATTGAATATGCACCATGGGGTGTCTGGTTGTTGCTGTTGCTACTACTCGGATCTTTTCGTCGAGGAATCGTGTCGTGAAGCGGACCGGTAAAAACAATAGACGATGTTTATTTTCCGTTGTTGTTATGAGCTTGTCTTTCGCTATATTTCCAGCGTTGGTTTTCAGCAATTGGTCTGACTGGTGGAGCACACCCGACCAGCGCGCATTAAAACTCTACGAATCTGGTAACCATGATGCTCTTATAGAACATAGTCCCAATGAAAATTGGACGGCACTGGGGCAGTTCCAAGGTGAAGAATTTGATGCGGCAGCAGCGAGCTTTGCGAAAACTCGCGAGATTATGAAAGCAGCTGATAGACGCAACGATGCTACAACCGCTTTGTACAATCAGGGTGTTAGTGATGTGCTGTCCGGGCAGTATGAGCAGGCAATTCAGTATTTTGATGAAGTGCTTTCTGAGGCCCCCGGATTTGCTGATGCGCAATATAATCGGGACATCGCTAAGAAACTACTGGAACTGCAAGAAAACCCAGAAAGATCGCAAGAGCAGAACGGTGAAGAAAGCCAGGAAGGTGATCAGGATTCAGAGTCGTCAGATTCAGAGAAATCGCCTGAGAATTCAGAAAATGAATCATCGGATTCTTCCAATGACGAGGCATCTGATGGTGAAAACGCCTCTGATTTAGAAAATGAATCTGAAAAAAATAGTTCATCCTCTTCAGATGACGTTACTCCGGATTCTGTGAGTGAAGAACAGCAGCAGCAGGAAGAGCAGCAAGCGCGTGATGCATTGGCAGCTGAAGCACAGCAAGAGCGCTTAGAAAAAGGCGAAGATGCTAATCAAGTGATGGAGCAGGCAGTCGAATCGGAACAGCCGCTTAGTGAGTCCGAGCAAGCAACAGAGCAAATACTCAGGCGCATTCCAGATGATCCTCGAGGACTGCTTCGAAGAAAACTCGAACAAAGCCATCGTAACGAATTCCCGGAGGTGCGCGATGCCATTGAACCTTGGTAGCAGTTTGATGAATAAGACTTTATACACCGCGAGACTACATAACATACGTAAGGTCTTTTTAGTTGCCTGTTTGTTTGTGCAAGTTACAGCGTTTGCGCAAGATGGCACTGTGCGCAGCAAACTTAGCGCAACAACCATAACGCGCGATGAATCGGTCACCTTAGAGATCACTGCCATTGGGATGGATGCAGAGCTGGATTTATCGAGTCTACGTAAAGATTTTGAAGTGGTAGAGCGCTCTAGTTCTCGTGAAATCCGATCGATAATGGAAGCGGGTAGTGGTTTGCAGACGACAAGTTTTGTTACCTGGGCTTTAGAGCTGGTACCGCGTGAAATAGGGATTTTCACAGTACCTCCGGTTCGGGTTGGAAGCGTATTCAGCCAGGCTCACACACTGACTGTGAGTGAACTACCCACAGGTGCCAGGCGCGATATTTTTGTAGAAGCTTTTGTTGATACCGAAACACCGTGGGTGCAGTCACAGGTGTTGATGACCATGAGGGTGTTCCAAGCAATTGAAATTGTTGACGGCGGTTTGGATGTGCCAGAGGCTGAGAATCTTGTCGTCGAGAGGTTGGGTGAAGATGTCAGAACCAACGAAAACCGGGATGGTAGGCAATACAGTGTTACTACTCGGCGGTTTGCCCTGTTTCCTCAGAAAAGTGGTGAATTGATTCTGGAGCCCATCACCTTGAGTATCTCTGTACCTGCTGATCCATCGCGCGTGAGAGGCTTCTTTTCACCGACACGTAAATTAACCCGTCGCACTGACAAGATTGTATTAAACGTAAGGCCGCGGCCCAATACCGATTCGGTTTGGTGGTTGCCCGCCAAGGCGGTGCAGCTGGATAGCCAATGGATCGGTGATGTTTCAACAGCTACAGTCGATCAACCGCTTACTCGGACTATTGTGCTGCGAGCTAGTGGTGTGACTGACTCACAGCTGCCAGAAATCAACATACCTGCCATTGAAGGGGCCAGTCTCTATGCAGAAGAGCCAGAGCGAAAACTGGGTGCAAATCAATTGGGATTGCTCTCAGAGCTAACTATCAAATGGGCCGTTATACCTCAAAGAGCGGGGGAGCTTTTGTTACCTTCGGTCTCTGTGGACTGGTTTAATACATCTACAGGTGATGTTGAAACGGCTGTTTTGCCGGCAGAGAGGATCACGGTGAGTTCAGCTAAAAGTACCACGTCGGCAAACAACGCCGGACAGGCTTCCCTCGAATTGCTAAATCAGTCGGGCTCTAATGGCAACGTGCTGAATACTCAAGGTGTCACCAATACTGGGTCAGCGGATAGTGTGAACGATCAGAATTCTAATGCGTTGAGTAATATAGCTTCAATTGATAGTGACAGTTCTCGGCTAGCCTCGCAGACAACGGTAGCGACAGAGCTGCGGTTGCACGAACTGGAAAGTTTGGTAGAAACATGGCGCAACTTGGCATTGATCATTCTAATGCTCTGGACGGTGTCATCTGCAGCTTTTTGGTGGACACGGCATCAGCGACGAAAATTGTCAGAAGGTGCAGACTCGTCGGCTGGTCGTTTGGGCGCAGTTAGAAATGCTGCAACAGAATCGGTGTACCGAATGCAGCCTTTAAGTGGAGTGGCTGCAAGCTGTAAAATGGGCAACTTTGATGATATTCGACACGCGTTGATTGCGTGGTCTGCGTGGCAATGGGCAGATGATCCACCGCTAACATTAGGGGCGTTGATGAAACGGTTAGCTACAGGGCCTGCAAAAAAAACTATAGAGTCGCTGGATGCAGCTCTCTATAGCTCTCGCGACAATGCAGATGAGCAGGCATTAACGCTAAGTCAACTGTCCTCGTTACCGGAAGACCTTAAGGTTGCCATTGATGCCGGTGAGTTACAAAAAAATGCAATTAACCTGTCAAGTCAGGTTAGCTCTTCCAACAGTTTGCCGGCACTGTAACACCTGCAATTATTGCGGATTCGTGGGTGTTTCATCGGCATGATCCTTGAGAGTGTCAGAGCTCAAGAGCCCTGAATGGCTTGCTTTGTTGGATGCTTTGATCAATTGTTCCACCTACAAGCTGGCAGTAAGTCTTCCTACTGGAAAAATTAACGTTTATTGTGGGCAGAATTTGAGTGCGCGTCCATGTTGTGTCCAGCGATGCGTGATGGCTGATTCCATCATTGAGCGGTTGCGTGATCGGCTAACGCGATTCATGCTGATGTTTCTGATTCTCGTAGCAACAAGCACTAGTCATGCAGCTGATGCGATACCAGGGGAGCAATGGTGCGACAGGATTGTGAACAGCATCAGTTTCGAAGGAAATCGGGTAACCCAAGCACATGTCATTAGCCGGGAGCTGCAGCAGCTGCCAGGAGAGCCATGTTCGCTGGATAACATTATTGATGGTGTCCAAAGTACTCAGGATCTTGGACTATTCAAATCGGTAAGAGCAGAGCTTCGAATAGATAATGAATGGCTAGAGCTGGTTTACATCGTTTCAGAAAAAATATTTTTTCTACCTATTCCGCGTCTCAGCCGCACTTCCGATGGGGAGTTACGTTACGGTGCGCAGCTAAGATGGGATAATTTTTTAGGCCGACTGCATCAACTTAAATTAACGTTCGAGAAACGACAGGAAAATGACGGGCAGGGTAGGGCGGGTTATGTTCATTCTGTGGACTACTCCGTGCTGCGGTTTTTTGGTAGCCGTTTTGGCATGGCGGTTAGTCTTGATCGAATTCGACGAAATTCGGAACTTGCTCAAGATGGCGTAATCTATGGTGAAGTACTTCGTGAGAGTCAGCGTGCGGAATTCAGACTTGCACGATGGGCCAAAGGCTCAACCGGCGTGCAGGGATTCAGTTACTTCCTGGGACTAGGATTCGAAAATCGATCCTACGATGTTCGCTCAGGTACGACGGGGCCTTTTCAAGGTGGTCAGAATGCCACCGTGCTAGCTGGTTTTGACCTACAAAGGGTTCATCAGGATAGCTTTAATCGACGGGGTTACGAGTATGGTGCTGCACTTCGTTTAGCTGATTCATCCTGGGGAGCTGATTTCAAATACGCCCAGCTCGATTCATATATTCGCTGGTTCAGGCCGCTGGCTCGGCCACAAACTAATTTGAATGTGCAGTTGAGATTAGGATTGAGTACCATGGCCCCGTTTGGTGGGCGCGGATACGCAATCGGTGGTGGAGAAGTAATCCGAGGAATGCGAACAGGCGACGCGACCGGCGACATTCTCACATTAGCCAATGTAGAATACCTGTCAGGGTTTTTCTCCTATCCTGCATTGCGATGGATAGCGTTTTCAGACATTGGGAACGTCTTCCTTAAGGATGATGTCAAATTGCATAGGCAGATATTGCGGGGTGGTTTAGGATTGCGCTGGAAACTCGAGGCGCTGACTAATACTGATTTACGCTTCGATGTCGCATGGGATCCAAAGCGCAGCAAATTGACGCCATACTTATCAAGTAGTCTGACCTTTTAGATTTTAATTATGTAAGTCCGGAAACGGACTAGGACCCACTTATGACGGCACATATTGGTGTTTACGATCACTGGGACGTTGAGCACGACGATGACGATATCGTTTGGCTCGCGCTCGATCGTCAAGGGGAATCCACTAATACGTTGTCCAAAGCTGTTATTCGTGAACTCGGAGAGATCATTTCGGTGCTCGAATCGACTCCGCCTGCCGGAGTGGTCATATCCTCAGCCAAAGACGGTAGTTTCATTGTGGGTGCGGATATTCGCGAGTTTGATCATTACGATAAAGCCTGTGACGTTTCAGCCATGATCACTCAGGGGCACGCTGTATTCGCCCGATTGGAAAACTTACCATCGCATACTGTTGCCACTGTCCATGGATTTTGTTTAGGAGGAGGCCTGGAGTTGGCGCTTTCCTGCAATTACATAATCGCCTTGAATGTCCCAGCCACACGTGTTGGTATGCCAGAGGTTAAGCTCGGAATCTTTCCAGGCTTAGGTGGAACTACGCGGTTAACTGAACGACTAGGTGGCATGGCAGCCATACAGTTAATGCTTACAGCAAGAATGCTACGCGCTGGTACTGCTCGACAAATGGGAGTTTTCGACGAACTTGTTGATGAATTCAGTACTCTTCGCTGGGCCGCCCGACGCGCAGTTCTGAAACAACGCAGCCCTCGGCGCCTCTCTTTTGTTGCCAGTTTGACAAATAGACAACCCGTACGTGGAATCTTAGCGCGTGTGTTGAAATACAAAACCGCCCAGAAGGCGAATCCTGAACATTATCCTGCTCCTTTTCGAATGATAGATCTATGGAGCAAAAGTCGCGATAACAGACGCAAGATGTTTGAAGGTGAAGCCCGAGAAGTAGGCGAGCTAATGGTGGGGAACACAGCACAAAACTTACGGCGTATTTTCTTCCTGTCAGAACGAATGAAAGGACTTGGGAAGGCGTCCGACTTTAAAGTTCGCCGAGTCCACGTGATCGGCGCTGGAGTGATGGGTGGAGATATTGCTGCTTGGTGTGTCATGCAGGGCATGGAAGTTACTTTGCAGGATCGTGAGTTAAAATATGTTGAGCCCGCTTTGAAGCGTGCCACGTCTTTGTTTAAGAAACGCTTGAAGAAAAAACCTGCGGTGTTAGCAGCGCAGAGTCGACTCATTGCTGATGTGGCTGGTGAGGGTGTACCAAGAGCCGATGTCATTATCGAAGCAATTTCTGAAGATGCAGATGCCAAACGTGAGTTGTATGCGACTATCGAGCCGCGTATGGCTGCGCATGCGGTGCTGGCAACCAATACGTCAGCTCTTCCATTGGAGGAGCTAGCACGTGATCTTAAAATGCCTACACGTTTGATAGGGCTGCATTTCTTCAATCCCGTTGCAAAAATGCCGCTCGTTGAAGTGGTTCACAGCCTAGATACCGATACAAAGTGGGTAACCAGGGGATGCTCATTCGCAACACAAATCAATCGTTTTCCGTTACCGACCAAGAGTACCCCGGGATTTCTGGTTAATCGAATACTGGCGCCGTATCTCATGGAAGCGTTTACCCTTAAATTAGAGGGAATCGAGATAGAAACTATCGATGCGGCTGCGATCCGGTTTGGTATGCCTATGGGCCCGATTGAACTCGCTGACGTTGTAGGTCTGGACGTCTGTATGAAAGTTGCAAAAACTCTTGTCACTGGTGATGTCGAAGCTCAGCAAGCTCTGTTGCAGCAAAAGTTGGATGACAACACTCTGGGTAAGAAAACTGGCCGTGGATTTTACGTTTGGAAAAAAGGTAGAGCAAAAAGACGTTCAGTTGATATGAACAGCCCTTATGGTGATCAACTAGCTGCGCGACTAATGAAACCTTTTCTGGCTGAGTGCCTAGCGGCATCTGCTGAGGGTATTGTGGAAGATGATGATTTACTCGATGCCGGCATTATCTTTGGAACTGGTTTTGCCCCGTTTAGAGGCGGCCCAATGCGGTACCTTAAAGAACAAGGAGATCTGATCTAATGGCGCAAAAAATTAAGCCCGTAGTCGTTGTTGGCGGCCTGCGAATTCCGTTTTGTCGTTCCAATACTACCTATGCATCAGTGTCGAACATGAAGATGCTGTCAACAGTGCTCAATGGCATTGTCGAGCGTTATCAACTCCAAGGTGAGCACATTGGAGAGGTTAATGCTGGTGCTGTTATAGCGCATACACGTGATTGGAATCTCGCTCGTGAAGCAGTGTTAAGTACCAAACTTTCTGCGTCTACCCCAGGTCTAACACTGCAGCAGGCCTGTGGTACGTCATTACAGGCAGCGATGGTCGCAGCTGCCAAAATTGCATGTGGTCAAATTGACTCTGCTATCGCCGCTGGTACCGATACAGTGAGCGATGTACCTATTGTCTTTGGCCGTAAGTTTTCACAGCGTCTGGTTTCCTTGGGAAAAGCGAGAAATTTAAAATCCAAACTCTCGGTATTCAAAGGGTTCAGTCCCAGAGAGTTAGCACCGGTTCCTCCATCGGTCAACGAGCCGCGTACATTAATGAGCATGGGGCAGCATTGTGAACTAATGGCGAAAACCTGGTCGATTGATCGAGCAGCTCAGGATGAGCTGGCTCTTGCTTCACATAATAATGCAACCGCTGCTTATAACGATTCATTCTATGATGATTTGCTGATTCCTTGTGAAGGAGTGATTCGAGATAACAATGTACGCAGTGATTCCACAATGGAATCGTTGGGTAAACTCAGAACGGTCTATGACAGAACGTCTGCAGGAACACTAACCGCTGGTAATAGTACGCCTTTAACTGATGGTGCTGCAGGTGTATTACTGTGTAGCGAAGCATGGGCACGGGAACGTGGTTTACCTATCCAGGCCTACTTAACACACTCGGCCACAGCGGCTGTGGATTTTGTTCAAGGCGCAGGGTTGCTCATGGCACCCACCGTTGCAGTAAGTAAAATGCTGAACAAAGCCAATATGTCTTTGCAGGATTTTGATCTCTATGAAATTCATGAAGCGTTCGCTGCACAAGTGCTTTGTACCCTGAAGGCTTGGGAAGACGAAAGTTACTGCCAAAAGGAACTTGGACGAAGTGAAGCCATGGGTAGCATTGATCGTTCGCGTATGAATAGAGTGGGTTCCAGCCTGGCGGTGGGTCATCCGTTTGCTGCGACGGGTGCTCGGGTGTTAGCAACCCTGGCTAAACAATTGAACGAAAAGGGTTCTGGTAAGGGCTTGATTTCGGTGTGCACAGCCGGTGGTATGGGTTTGAGCGCGGTCTTGGAGAAATAAGTAATGAGATATATACGAAAAGTGATGCGGACCTGCTTATCAGTTTCCGTTTTGCTAGGGCTGATTTTCGCAATGCCAGTCGCACAGGCTAATGGTGAGACGTTGTACAACGTTTTTTCACTCAGCAGCGAAGCTTCTGCTCAAGTTGATAACGATCTTATGGTGGCCACTTTGGTTGTGCAGGCAGAAGACCAAGACCCTGCATTACTTGCCAGCAAAATCAATTTGACGATGAGCTGGGCAGTGAACGTTCTGCGCCCTTATGGAGCACTTAAAACCAAGACACGCGACTACCAAACGTACCCACAGTACGATTCCGGGAAAAAACGTAAACTCATCGGTTGGAGGGGCAGCCAGAGTATTCAGATTGAGACTGACGATTTCCAAGCCGCAGGTGAAGCCATTCAAAAATTGCAGGAACGATTACAGGTGCAAGGCATTCAACTTGCTGCCAAGGCCGAAACTCGCAGCTCTGCCGCTGACGCTCTGATCAATGAAGCACTGAGCGCATTCAAGCAGCGTGCATTGCTAATCCAGAGGAATATGGGGGCGACCGGCTATCGAATTCTGGATGTCAATATTCAGAGCGATCAGGGCGGTGCCGCTATGTACGACTCTCGTTTGAGTGGAGTAGAGATGATGCGCAGCGCAGTTGTTTCTGAACCGAGCATTGAAGCAGGAACCAGTCGGGTCAGTGTGCAAGTCTACGGTCGGATTCAACTAGACTGATATGGGTTGTTACACTAACAGAATCTTATCTGGAGTTAATCTGAAGTGAATCACGCTAAGTTCATGAAGGCGGCTGTTGAAGAGGCTCGTAAAGGGCGCGCTGCTGGTGGAATACCCATTGGGTCTGTGCTCGTTCTTGATGATGAAATCATCGGTCGTGGACATAATCAGCGAGTACAGCAGGGCAGCACCATTCGTCATGCCGAGATGGACTGTCTAGAGGAGACTGGACGACTTCCAGCCAGTACCTATCAACGCGCCACCTTGTATTCCACGCTTTCACCGTGCGATATGTGCAGTGGTGCGGTGCTTCTATACGGAATCCCTCATGTGGTTGTGGGTGAAAACAAGACCTTCCGTGGCCCCGAAGAATACGTTCGCAGTCGCGGTGTCATCGTTGAGGTTCTGGATGATGCTGAGTGCATCGCCATGATGGAAGAATTCATTGCAGATGAGCCTACTTTGTGGAATGAGGACATCGGCGAGAAGTAACAAGAGACCAATGTGTAACCGCCTGGTACCCAGTATTCTGAACGCAATGCGACCTTATTCGCCAAAAATGCGCCGTGTGATGGTGAGCCACAGCGCTTAGTGCACTCGTAAACAGGTAACATTGCGCCCATCAATCACCTTAGAATTACCTAAAGGCAAGACTGTATGAAAATTATCGTAGGCGTCAAGCGAGTGCTTGATTACAACGTCAAAGCTCGTGTAAAAGCGGACAAATCTGGTATTGAGTTGGCAAATGTAAAGATGTCCATGAACCCATTCGACGAAATTGCCGTCGAAGAGGCTCTGCGCATCAAAGAAGCCGGTCATGCTGAAGAAGTCATTGCTGTGTCCATCGGCACATCACAGAGCCAGGAAACGATCAGAACTGCATTGGCCATGGGTGTCGATCGTGGCATTCTGCTTGAAACTGATGAACTTCTAGAGCCTTTGGCTATTGCCAAGCTGTTCAAGTACGTTGTAGACAAGGAACAGCCTGGTCTTGTTATTCTGGGTAAGCAGGCTATCGATGATGATGCAAACCAAACGGGCCAAATGCTATCCGCACTCACTGGCATGTCGCAGGCAACGTTTGCATCCAAAGTCGAGTTTGATGGCGATTCCTTGAAAGTGACTCGTGAAGTGGATTCTGGTTTGGAATCGATCAAGGTGCAGATGCCCACGGTCATTACAACTGACTTGCGCTTGAATGAGCCGCGTTATGCAAAATTGCCCAATATCATGAAGGCGAAAAAGAAGCCTTTGGAACTTATACCGGTTGCTGACACAGGTGTAGATGTGTCCAGCGGACTTAAGGTGGTGGAAGTCAATGATCCGCCAAAGCGTGATGCGGGTGTCATCGTAAATAGTGTTGCCGAGCTTGTGGATAAGCTTCGTAACGAAGCAAAAGTCATCTGACGCGGGCTATAAGGGATATAACAATCATGAGTACTTTAATTCTTGCTGAACATGAAGCTGGTGAACTAAGACCTGCAACATTAAGTGTTGTGACTGCAGCGCTGGCCATCGGTGGCGATGTGGATTTACTGGTTGCCGGTAATGACGTAGCTGGTGTTGCTGAAAAAGCCGCTCAAATCGCAGGTGTCATGCGGGTGCGGGTAGCTGACGATGTAGCCTATACGCATGAATTGGCCGAAAACCTGTCTGCGTTAGTACTGAAGCATGCTGAAGGCTATAGCCACATTATGTTTGCAGCGACAGCTGCAGGAAAGAACTGTATGCCTCGCGTTGCGGCATTACTAAATGTGTCAGGTATTTCAGACATCATCGAAGTGAAGAGTGCAGATACCTTCGTACGACCTATTTATGCAGGTAATGCTTTGGCTACCGTGCAAAGCTCGGATTCAGTAAAGGTAATTGGTGTAAGAACAACCTCCTTTGATCCAGCAGCAGCAGCAGGTGGCAGTGCTGTCGTTGAATCTTTAGACGCAGCGGATGCAAATTCCCTTGTCTCTTTTGTAGGTCAGGAACTGTCTCAATCAGATCGTCCTGAATTGACCAGTGCAGGCATTGTAGTGTCAGGTGGTCGAGGCATGCAAAATGGTGAGAACTTCTCCATGCTCGACGAAATTGCGTTAAAACTCAATGCAGCAGTTGGTGCATCTCGAGCGGCAGTAGACGCAGGTTTTGTTCCCAATGAATATCAAGTCGGTCAAACTGGAAAAGTGGTTGCGCCGGATTTGTACATTGCAGTGGGTATCTCTGGTGCTATCCAGCATCTTGCTGGTATGAAAGATAGTAAAGTCATTGTTGCGATCAACAAGGACGAAGAAGCGCCTATTTTTCAGGTAGCAGATTACGGCCTTGTCGCTGATCTGTTCGATGCATTGCCTGAATTGTCAGCTGCTCTGGATAGTTAATCTAGCGGTTTTTTCAACCTGGCTATAGGTCTGGCCGGGTGGTTTCGACGTAGTATCTTCACGGGTTTTGCCATTTAGCAGGGCCCGTTTTCGTTTTGAGGCTCAGGCCTTTATACTGGGGGCATTATTTAGCAGGAGAGTCGTATGGAAAACGGTATTCGAGATGCTATCAGTCGGTCCTTGAAAGAGCTGAAAAACGTTCAGGACAGAGTCGAGGAATTCATTGATGATCTGCCAGACGATACAGAGAAAATCAAGAAAACCACCAAGAGTGTGCTTGAGCAGGTAAATGATGTGCTCAATAAGGCCGTGGAACAAGCAGGTGACAAGGCCGAAGAGGCCCAATTACAGGCCCATCTGGGCGTTATGGAAGCAAAAGACAAGCTAGAGGCCTCCAAGATTGTTTTAGATGATGTTCTGGGCAAATCGGCAGAAGCCTCTGAAAGATTCCTCGATGAAGCCGAGTTAAAGAAGCATTTGGCGATGATGGAAGCTAAGGAATTCTGGGAAGAGCGCGGTTCAAAGCTTGCAGAAGAGTTCCAGGCGTCGGCGTCCACCATGCAGGAAGCCGCAACAAAAGCCGCCAGTGACCTCACTGGTATTCTGAACGAATGGAATGAGCAATTCAAATCCCGACAGTAGGAATTATCAATGACATATGTAGCTCCGGTAAAAGATATTTCTTTTGTTCTGAATCATATCGTTGGACTTGACAAAGTTGCAGCGCTCGAGGGTTTCGAAGATGCATCGCCTGACTTGGTCGAGGCGATTCTCGAAGAATCTGCCAAGTTCACTGGTGACGTGCTTGCCCCACTGAATTGGGTTGGAGATCAGCAAGGCGCCCAGTGGAAGGATGGAGTGGTAACCACTCCAGATGGTTGGCGAGAGGCTTACGCGCAATTTGTTGAAAATGGTTGGGGCGGCCTGTCGTTTCCTCCTGAATTCGGTGGTCAGGGCCTGCCTATGTGTGTGTCTGCAGCGGTACAGGAAATGTGGCACAGCGCAAATATGTCATTTGGACTTTGCCCATTGTTAACTCAGGGTGCGGTAGATGCGATTGCTCACCATGCGTCCGACGAACTCAAGCAACAATACTTGCCGAAGATGGTGGAGGGTGTCTGGTCGGGCACCATGAACCTGACTGAGCCACAGGCAGGATCTGATTTGGCGGCGGTTAGAACCCAGGCTCAGCCAAGCGATGATCACTATCTAATCAAAGGTCAAAAAATCTACATCACCTACGGTGAACATGATTTAACTGAAAATATTATCCATCTAGTGCTAGCCCGGCTCCCAGATGCACCAGAAGGTGTTAAAGGTATTTCACTGTTTATTGTGCCTAAATTTCTACTCAAAGACGACGGTACACCAGGTGAGCGCAATGATGTACGCTGTTTGTCGATCGAACATAAGCTGGGCATTCATGCCAGTCCAACGTGTGTCATGTCTTATGGTGATAACGCTGGAGCTGTGGGCTATCTGATCGGTAAGGAAAATCATGGATTAGGCTACATGTTTACCATGATGAATCAGGCCAGACATGCAGTGGGTGTTGAAGGTTACGGTATCGCTGAGCGTTCTTACCAGCAGGCCTTGAGTTACGCACGTGATCGAAAGCAGGGCAAAACACTGCTGGGCAAAGGAGAAGATGATCAAGCCATCATCAATCATCCTGATGTACGTCGAATTTTGATGACCATGAAATCCACTATTGACGCTATGCGCTGCCTTGGGCTTGAATGTGCAGCATCATTTGATCAGGCACGTCGTCATCCGGATGAAGAGGTTCGGATTCGCATGCAGCGCCGGGGTGAGCTCTTAACACCGCTCGTAAAAGGTTGGTCGACTGAGATGGGGGTTGATCTGTGCTCTTTAGGCGTTCAAGTACATGGAGGTATGGGTTTTATTGAGGAAACGGGTGCTGCCCAATACCTACGTGATTCACGTATAGCACCGATCTACGAAGGCACAACAGCCATTCAGGCCAATGATTTAATTGGCCGCAAGACAGCACGTGACGGTGGCATAGGCATGGCTGAATTAATACAGGATATGCGCGCCACACTAACCGAACTAGAGCAGCACGATGATGTAAATTTGAAAGCCATTATCAAACGATTTGAGCCTGCGGTAACTGCTGCTGAATCTGCCACTGAGTGGTTGTTAGGTCAGAACGATGCCACCTTGCCGGCAGCATCCTCTGTCGAATTTCTCATGCTGCACGGTCGTCTGGCAGGTGGCTGGATGATGGCTAGATCTGCACTGGCGGCCAAAAATCTATCCACCACTGCAGATGCTGATCAGGCTTATCTTGAAGCAAAAATTATACTGGCCAGGTACTACGCTGAACGTACGCTTCCTTTGGTGGAATCTTCTCTTACCGTCATTGTAGATAGTGCGCAAACTACTGTCGCTCTTGATCAGGCCTCTCTGTAACTAAAAGCCTAGGTATAAATCCATAAGTGGGTGGGGTTTACGCCCACTTATTGCTAGTCAGGCCCAGTTAGCATTGTGGTCTTTATCAATTAATACTGCCCGAACACCCTCTACAAGATCAGGGTGAAAAGCTGCCTGCATGGTTAGGTCTAGTTCTGTGGCCAGGCAATTTTCCAATGTCATGCCTTTTGTTTTCTCAAACAACGTTAATGTTATTGAAAAGGAGTAAGGGGAGCCTTTGTCCATTAATGTTAGTAGTTTTGCAGCATCTTCGTTGAGTGGTGATGCATCATTCAATCGTGCCTTTGTTGACTCGATATCGCCACTGGAAAACCATTCTTCTCTTTGTCGAAGCACTTCGTTAAATTCATCATCTATTGTGTTTTCGCTGAGCCTATCGAGGCAGTTCTGAACCAGAACTTGTATCGAGTTCGTATCCTCAGTTTCCTCAACTTTGTCCGCGTTCTCTTGATTCAAATTTTCAAGTTGCTTGAGCAAGGTGGAAAGTTGATCACGCTTGATGTAGTGTGTTGCGAGTCCTGCCTGGACTGTATGTTGTCCCTTGACAGGCGCTGCCGTCAGCGCAAGCCAGTTACCGCAGTTGTACGGTAAGTCTTGCAGGAAATGGCTGGCTCCAACATCCGGGAAAAATCCGATTCGAGATTCAGGCATGGCCATAAGCGCGTTTTCTGTAGCGACAACAAATTGCCCATGCACTGATAAGCCCAGTCCACCACCCATAGCTACACCGTCAATCAGGCTGATGTACGGCTTTGAACATTCAGCGATCGCAAGATTCAAAGCGTATTCCTGCGTGAAGAAATGTTTAATCGACTCCTTGTCATCTTCGATAACCCATTGGCGAATACGTTTCATGTCCCCGCCAGCACAAAATGCTCTTTCGCTGTTGGAGCGAAGCACGATGACGTGCACAGTCGCATTTTGTTCATGCTCACGAAGACCATTGCGGAGTTCGTCCAGCATCTCCTGAGTTATTGCGTTGAGCGTGGTGGATTTGGTAAGTGTTAGGTAACCGACAGATCCGATTAGTTCTAAAGACACGCCACTCATGAGTACAGTCCTTCTCTTTCGATGGAGTTAATTCCAAATGCTATGACGTCAACGATAGCCGATCGATTGATTACACCGTATACATGTGGAAACAATTCTGATCCGCCTACGGTGTTTTCGTGAATCAGAGCGGGTTCAAGTGCTTCAACATCCAATACCAACAACACAACATCATCGATGTCCTGGTAGTAGCGTGAGACGACACCTGCTAGCTGGTGTCTGTCGCAGCAATGAATGAATCCTTCTGAGGTTAATGAATCGCATTGGTAGTCGTCGTTACTGTTGATAGTATCAATGTCTATCAAATTAGCGATATGGAAAATACAGGATTTATTAGTCATGGCGGATCTTAGCGTACTGCGCCATTTTAGTGTTTCGCAGACCCTTAGGCTTGACGGCGAATATTGAGCCTGCAACGATAGCTACTAGCCGAACCTGACAAGAGTCATTGCCATGCAATTTGAAACCATTAAATCGAGTGTTCTGAACGGGGTAGGCACCCTGACACTTAACAGACCCAACGCGATGAACGCGCTTAATCAGCAGATGATGCTGGAAGTTAGTGAACTCATCAGACGATGGGAGAACGACGCGAGCATCAGGGTAATCATTCTAACTGGATCTGAAAAGGCCTTTGCTGCTGGAGCCGATATCAGTGAAATGGTGGATATTGAGTACCTTGATGCGCTTGAAGATAACTTTCTCAACACCTGGACCTGCATAGCCGATTGCCGTAAGCCCATAATTGCTGCCGTCGCAGGCTATGCGCTGGGTGGTGGCTGCGAAATAGCTATGATGTGCGATTTTATTCTGGCAGCAGACACCGCCCAGTTCGGTCAGCCTGAAATTCGTATCGGTACGATGCCAGGCTTGGGAGGTACTCAACGACTGACTGGCCTGATCGGTAAATGCAAGGCCATGGAATTGTGCCTTACAGGCAGATTGATGGAGGCTGAGGAGGCTGAGCGTGCTGGCCTGGTGGCAAGAATTGTCTCAGTTGATGAGCTTTTATCAGACGCTCAGAAAACTGCTGAGCGAATTGCTGGATTCTCATCTCCTGCAGTGCAGTTAGTGAGGGAGGCGGTGCAAGCATCGTTGGAAACTAATTTACAACAAGGATTACGAGTAGAGAGGCGCTCTTTCTATTCATTGTTTGGTAGCCATGATCAGAAAGAAGGTATGGGGGCGTTCTTAGCCAAGCGGGATCCGAGATTCGATCGATGATTTATATAACTGTCGTCGCCACCTAGCGAAGAATATTTTGATCTGAATTCTATCCAGCGACAAACGAATTGGTGGCAGTTCAGGGGGTCGTATTAGGCCAGTAAAAATCGATAAATCCCAATTGAATCAAAAAGATAATTGTGCTTCAGAAGGCCAATCATGCTAACAAACATTGTGTTCGAGGTCACAATCAGTGATGAAATCCGTGCACAAGGGCTAGTTCACCTAGGACAATCAATTGCATTTTAAGACGTATCTGAGGATACTTTACAGATTGCCTCTCGCCTTGAGGCATTCACCCCACATCAACTTGGAGTTTGAATGAATTTTCGTAAAACCTTAATACAAGCCGTAACGGTGGCGGCGCTGACAGTGGCTGGCACCGCAGTTCAAGCCGCTGACGAAGTTAATGTCGCATTCTTCCTGGAGTGGGCGACGCCTAACCAGGTTGCAAAAGTTCTGAAAACTTATGATGACGAGATGGGTGTACCTGTCAACTGGACCAGCTTCGATGCTGGCACTCAGATGACTGAAGCTATGCTTGCTGGTGACATCGATATTTCCTTCAGCCAGGGCCTGGCTCCTTTCATCAATGCGGTAAACGCAAACGCACCCATCAAGTTGGTTGCTATTGCTGTTCAGTACCCAGCTAACGACTGTGTTGTTCGCACTGGCGAAGGTATTGACAGCAGCAATGCTTCTGAATTGGAAGGTAAGTCCGTAGCGGTTCCATTGGCTACAATGGCTGACTACAGCTTCCGCATGATGATGCGTGCTCTGGAAGTTGATGTTTCTGAAATCACTGTAATTGATCAGGTTCCTGCGGATGCAGCAGTTTCACTGGCCGATGGCGCTGTCGCTATGGCATGTGGTTTTGGTGGAAACGCGATGGCCAAGATGTATGAAGCTGGCGAAGTTCTCATGACTCCTGAGCAGAAAGATGCAGCGGGCATCATCAGCTTTGACGTCGTCTCTGTAACTGAAAAATTTATGCAAGAGAACCCTGATCTTCTGCGTACATTCCTTGAAGTCACAGATGCTGCCAACGTGAACTTTGGCGACACTGAAGACGAAATGCTTGTCATCGCAAGAGATGCAGCTATGAGTGTTGAAGACTCACGTGCTCAAATGGCTACAATGACTTTTCCGTCAGCTTCTTTACAGCTTGAGACATATTTCAACGATAATGGTTTGGCGTCAGCAGCTATTGCTATTGTTGGTAACGCTTTTGCGACTGCAGAAAACCCTGCGTTGGAAGACTACTCTGTTGCTATCGATACTTCATTCCTGAAGTAAGTCGATACAAATGATGGATTGAGGTCAAACAGGCTACGATCCATTTGTATTTGAAAAAAGGCCGATTTTTATCGGCCTTTTTTTGTTGGATTATTAAGTATTTGACGTTCCTATTTCAAAACTGTCTTGGCACAAGGCCTGATTGAAACCAGTTGATAAGCGTGTAAATTGAAAATACAGGCAAGCCGGTTCTTTTTCGTATATTTGCGGCATACGGGACCATTTTCGTGCACTCCAATACAATAGCTCCAATGTCTGGGTGCTGTCTGAGTAGTTCTCTGGCAGCTTCCAGGTTGTCTACACGGCAGGCAACAAAATCCATGTGGGGTTCATCGGCCAATATGAGGCGCGTAAACTCATTGCGATTCTCTGTACCTGCCACTGGTGTGTTTAGGCGGGCGCCAGCAGCTATGAGATGATCGGCTGTGAGATGTTTTGCATGAAACGTCAAAACACCCACGCATTTTCCTGTTGGGAAAAGGGCCTGAACCCAAGGTGCTTGCATCAATGATGACGTGGCAACGGGAACTCTAATGGCGGACCTTAGTTCGTTTTGGAAAAGTGACAGAAATCCACAACTCGTTGTTATACCGTCGGCGCCCTGGTCAACTAGTTCTGTTGCTGCTGCGATGAACAGTGCCAGTAGTTCACCGCTATCTGCTGACAATGCAGTTGTCGCAGACTATCCTCGAACGATTCGATAGAGCACCGGAAAATTCCGGCTGTTGGCATTGCCAAGATTACCGAGAACCCGGGGAAATTGTGTTTCCAGCATGAGAATACCCACGCTGGCGACAAGCGCGTGATTATTTTTATTTTGTTCTATACTATTCATCGGTTTACCATAGCAATCAAAGCCAAATTTCGTCGGTAGTTTTGTGCTATCCCGTCGGTAAACTTCAATCAGACCCATACATTTGAATCATGAGCCAACAAACAGAAACTTCGCATACCGTGGTGGTCGGGGCAGGGATCGTCGGCGTCGCAACAGCGCTTTGGCTAGTCAGGGCAGGGCGTAAGGTCACATTGTTAGATAAAAATGCTCCTGGAGAAGGCACGTCGCATGGAAATGCCGGTGTGCTGGCAGCTTGCGCAATGGTTCCCGTAACGACGCCGGGTCTCCTTTTAAAAGCACCAAAAATGCTGTTCAGTCCAGAGTTCCCATTGTTCATGCGTTGGTCATATCTTCCTAAATTGGCGCCTTGGTTATACCGATACCTTTCGTTTGCCAATGATAAAGACACACAGCGCATCGCTGAACGACTGAACTACATTGTGGGTGACAGTGTGGAGCAGCATCACGATTTGGCTGGGAATACAAAAGCTGACGAATGGCTGATTCCGTCCGAATACCAGTTTGCTTACCGATCCAGAGCTGAGTTTGATGCTGATAGTTATGTCTGGAACCTGCGTCGCGAGCATGGTTTCACTCCGGAATTAATTGAGGGACCTGCCGTGCATGAGAAAGAGCCTGCGTTGAACTCTGATCTCAATCTGCTTGCCGTAATGAAAGATCATGGGCATATTCGTAGTCCAGGAAAATACGTGAAGGCCTTGGCTGACGTATTTCAGGATTTGGGTGGTTCGTTTCAAGTAGCCTCAGTTAAAGACATCGAGTTAATGGATGACAAAGTCAAATCGGTAGTTACAGATCAGGGTGCCATAGCGTGTGATTCAGTTGTGCTTGCCATGGGTGTTTGGTCGGGGCCTATTGCCAAGAAGCTGGGGTTGAATATTCCAATGGAGGCAGAGCGTGGATATCATGTTATTTTCAAGAATCCGTCTCAACAGGTGAGTTGCCCAACCATGATAACTTCTGGGAAATTTGTGGCGACGCCTATGGATGACGGGATGCGCTGTGCAGGAATGGTGGAATTTGGAGGTCTTGAAGCTGGCCCGTCTAAGGCACCCATTAATTTTCTTATGCGCAAATTTAAGACAACATTTCCCGATGTGACTTATAGCGAGACAGAGGAGTGGTTAGGGCATCGCCCCGCTCCTATTGATAGCCTGCCATTTGTTGGGCAAATTCGAAATACTGGTATTTACACGGGTTTTGGCCATCAACATATTGGCCTGACCGGTGGCGCTAAAACTGGGCGAGTCATAGCTGGCCTGATTAGCGGTGAGCAGGACGACTCTGAACTAACGGCGTTCCGACCTGATAGATTCAGTTGACACCAACCCTTCTGATTGATTTGTATATTTTGATCAAAGTGCGCCCTCACCGGACAATTTTTTTCATTCCTGAGCCAGCGCGAGTAGGGTTGGCTCCAGTTCGGCGGTGGATACTCTCAACCAGAGGTGCAACGGTATTGTTGCGTTTTTTATATCGCTACAGAAGCCGGATCTAAACATTGTTCAAAAAAACTGGAGGGTTTCAACTGTGTCAAAAACTCAAATCAAGGTTTGCCTTAGTGCCAGTATTGTAGCAACGGCGTTGTGCCTTGCTTGAGCGGCACACGCAGAAAAGTGGGATATGCCTATGGCTTATTCTGCTTCTAACTTTCATTCAGATACAGGTGCGCAGTTTGCACAGTGTGTGACTACAGGTACCGCTGGTGATATCGAAATTATCACTCATCCTGGTGGTAGTTTGTTTAAAGGTGGGGACATCAAGCGTGCAATTCAGACGGGTTAAGCACCAATAGGTGAGCGTCTGATGTCTGGACACCAGAACGAAAATGCTGTTTTCGGTTTTGACTCTATTCCATTTTTAGCCGCATCTTTTGATGATTCAGCCAAATTGTTTGCTGCGGCTTGATCTACGATGTAAAAGTTACTTGATGAGCAAAACCTCGTTATGTTGTACGTTGTTGCCTGGCCACCACAAGGTCTGTATTTTAAGAAAGAAGTCAACTCTGTTGCAGATATGGAGGGTGTGAAATTCAGATCCTACAATAATGCAACTGCCCGATTAGTAGAGCTGACTGGCATGCTTCCGTTTAGCATTGAAGCTGCAGAAATTTCGCAGGCGTTTGCTACAAGTGTTGCCGAAGCAACGGTTTTGTCGGGCGCAACCGGTTATGACCGTAAAGTTTGGGAAAGTCTGACGCATTTCTACGAAGTTGATGCATGGCTTCCGTACAACTACGTCATGGTTAATAAAGAGGTATGGAAAGACACTAGTGATTCGAGCAAGGCTGTCATTCAGGGTTGTGCGCAAGTTGCAGAGCATGCGGGTCAGTGGCGCTCTAAGGAATACACAGGTTTTACTATGGCTGAATTGGCAGCTGGTGGTATGACAGTAGGCCCTGCAGGTGATGCACTGGTTGCCGAACTGAGAGTTATAGGCGAAACCATGGCTGCTAAATGGCTAGAGGCTGCTACTGATTTCTTGGCTACTGATCAAAACACAGATTAATAGGTTAACCGCATTACAGACAAAGGTTGTTGTATGACTACGTATCAACGTCTATGCAAATTTCTGGATGCTCATTACCTGGGTGGTGGTGTTTTAGCATCCTTTTTTCTGATCGCCATTCTTGTTTTAATTGTCGTGCAAATGCTGGCACGTTGGACAGGGCAGATGTTTAGTGGTGCACCAGATTACGCGGGTTACTGTATGGCAGCTGCTTCTTTTCTGGCTTTTGCGCATGCTCTTGATAGAGGAGCTCATATTCGTGTGAGCGTTCTGCTAAATGCACTGGGAAATAAAAAACGCTACAGGCTGGAAATTTAGTGCTTTACGTTAGGTTCTGCCGCTGCAAGCTATCTTGCCTGGTACGCTGTTAAAGCAACCCAATGGTCGCATAAATTTAACGATATCAGTCAAGGGCAGGATGCGACACCCATGTTCTTGATTATGGTGGTGATGGTGTTTGTCTTGATAGCAGTGCCTGAATTGGCAACTTGGATACCGGACACAATGTGTGCAAATCCACTGGGTTGACGGTTCTGGACTAGGCGCTGCTATTGTCTGATTGTGAACGCCATTGAAAAGAGTTGTGTGTATTACGCTGCTTTTTTGAAGCTGTCCTGTTGCAACCCGATAGCTTCTTCAATGGACATCGGTTTGCCGATATGATATCCCTGCGCGTATTGCACGCCGATTTCTGAAAGAACTTGGAGAATATCTTCGTCCTCGACAAATTCAGCTACTGTCTGGATTCCCATTGACTGTCCCACTTGGTGGATGGCTCTTACCATTTCACGGTCAATGGGGTTTTTGGCAATTTCCTTAACAAACTGTCCATCAATCTTAAGTATATCGACAGGTAGGTTTTTCAGATAACCAAACGAGCTGAGTCCTGAACCAAAGTCATCCAGTGCGATAAGAGATCCAAGACTTCTGATGCTGTTGATGAGATCAACAGCGATTGAAAAGTTAGAAATAGCAGCAGTCTCTGTTATCTCAAACCAGATTTTTGAAGGGTCTACCTTATGGTGTTCCAATTGTTCTTGGATATAGTCTTTTAAGGATGGGTCCGCAGCTGATTGTCCTGACAGATTAATAGAGAAACTACAATCCTTACACACGCCACCTTTGAGTTTAGCGACTATACAAAATGCGTTGCGTATTACCCATCTGTCGATCTCGCTCATCAAATCATACCTTTCGGCAGCTTGAATGAATTGCCACGGAGTGCTTAGAGAACCATCCGGATTTTTCAATCTTATTAGAAACTCATAGTGTTCGATTGGGTTGTTGCCACCGTTACATATCTCCTCAACAGAGGCGACGGCTTGTACGAGGAGCCTGAATTCATCGTCTTCAAGAGCTTTGCGTAAGCGGGGAAGCCAGCTGAGCTCTTCTGAACGTTCGGTGATTGCATCATCGGTTGTGGAATATACAAATACACTGTTTCGTCCTGAATCCTTCGCCGCGTAACAAGCAATATCAGCTGATGCGAGCACACCCTTTAAGTTGTCGCAGGATTCGTCAATATGAACCACACCAATACTTGCACGCACTGCGAAAGCCTTGTTGTCATACTGAAACACATAATTCTGAAAGAAGTCATAGATCCTCTGCGTACGTACTGCAGCCTCTTCCTCATTCACGTCCTTGAGTATTAAACCAAATTCATCACCACCCAATCGTGATAGAACATCATTTTCGGAGGTGATCAAGTTCAGATTGGTTGTGAGGTCGATTAGAAGTTGATCCCCTGCAGCGTGACCGCAGGTGTCATTAATGACTTTGAATTGATCAAGATCCATATAACACAGTGCGTGTTGGGTATCTGAGCCAGGCAGATTGTTGACTAAGTCGGCAAGTACATTTTCAAAGAAATGTCTATTAGTACATCCAGTTAATGCATCATGATTAGCTTGGTAAGCTAGTTTCTTAGACAGCCTGCGCTCTTGACTAATATCTCGGAGGACGAGTACATGACCGGTAACGTTGTTTTCCGCGTTGACTGAACTTGTGATAGTTAAACGAAGGACAAAATCTGAGTTCTCTTTTGCCGGTGTGACATCGAACTCGTGTTTACTATTCGCGTATACATTTTCAAGCGCTTGTTTGATATTAAAGATGGAGAACTCATTTCCAACAAGGCGAAACTGTACGAAATTGTCCATTGATCGACCCAGAGTATCTGCGATAGTCGAGTTAAATTGAATCGCTGCCGCTGGATTAATATGAACAACTCGCATCTCTGAATCGAGAGCTATGATAGCGTCCTGCACGGTGTTTAAAGTTTTTTCAGCCCTTTCTCTTTCTTCAAAGAGAGCCGCTTGGGAGTTCTGTTGATCTTGTATGGCTGAACGTCTTGACAAAATGTATACGGTGAATAAGCTGGTAACAGCAAGTATAGTTAGTAGCGCTGTGAGGAAGTAGATAAGCGTTGGTTTGGTAAAACCCAAGTCATGTTGAAGGTTAAACGTCAGTGATGAGTTGCCAATATTCCAGACTATGTTTTCTGCTTTGCGCAAGTAAATTGAAGTAAAGTAGGCAGGCTCTGGTTCGATGCCTAGTTGGCCGAATACCATTGTAGATATATCTGCATTTTTGATTCTAGCTACAACATCAAAGCGTTTGATGTTTGGATTTACACTTGCTACGAGTGCATCCATGTCGATGCTGATCCAAAAACCACCGGCTGACTGATTTATTCGTGCAGCAGGCATTGATGGAGCCAAGTTTCCTCGATAGACAGGTGCAAAGATAACCATGTCACCGCCTGCTGGCCATTGGGCTGGTAAGGTTGCAAGCAAAGATGTATTCGAAGCGGTGATGCCAGCTAGTTTATTGCGTAAGTTAGCAACAACTGATAAGTCAGCTCCAAGTAGTCGAGCATTCTCAGGTTCAAGTGGCTCTAGGTTGGATATGGGGTAATACGAGTCTAGCGTTTTACGCGGTTTTGGTAGTCCGTGCTGGTTGATATCGGTAATTTTGAAATTAAATAGTCCTTTTTCACTCATACGTTCTTCAAACACTATCCTGTCGCTTTCTGTAACATACTCGTAGCGTCCCACACTCTCAATGAAATCTGTCTGAGAACGCAACTCCTTTGCGTACAGGGATAATTCGTTATCTGTTAAATCAGTAGATGCGTAATGGAGTCCGATCAAGGATGACATTATCGTATTTAATACTTCTATTTTTTTACTAATATCGTGAGTGATCTGACTTGTACTTTCTTTAATACGATTGTTCTGATTGTGGTAGTTCAATGTATACGTTGTGTACAGAAGCGCAGGGATTGCGATAAAAACAAGAAATATCACTGCAACTGCAACGGGAGAACCGACAGAATGTCGGATCACCGCAGTTGGAGAAAGGTATTTCATCCTACTGAAATTTCTTTGCGCCAACTAAACTGGATTGTTTAAGATCAATCCCTAATTCAAGAAGTAGCGCTTCATTAGTCCATGTATCCCAGCGCCTGTTTGTCACCAATGGAATGTCTATAGCTCTTACACCGTTAAGAATAGCGATGGCTGAAGCTGCAGCCCATTCGCCGTGCTCCTCTGCCACTTTTGTGTAGCCTATTGCGGCATAGGGCATCATCCATTCATGATTCGTTAAACTCAGTGTTCGAGTCGTTTTTTCAGCCCATGCAGAGGCTTCTTGTTCGCTGAATTTAGCGATGCCTGAGCTACTGCCCATTACGACTAAGTCGTATGTTTGCGCTAGTTCTAAACCTTCTTTCCATTCGTCGAAGTCTTCAGCCAGTATTCTGTCAACGGTCATTTCCAATGATTCGGCGGTAGTTTTGACGCGGCTGAAATTTTTAATTTCGCTGAGTGTGCTTGCTCCCAGATAGGCAATTCGAATCGGGTGGTCTTCTGGGATCCCAGCCATGCGGACACCTTCCTTTAGCATGGGTTTGATAGGTGCAATTTCCACAATACCTGTGACATTACTGGCAGGGAAACCGTATTCGTCTACTGTCCAATTGATGCCTGAAAAAACAACGGGTATTTCTTTATCAAGCAGATGCGGGACTATGAGGTATTTTGCGGCGTTGTCATCTGAAGTAATGACGACATCAGGCTTCAAGTTCTTTATTAAATCATAGGCTGCTTGGCCTGCTGCAACTTTCTGCTCCGGCGATTTGCGTCGCTTCGTGTCCATATAGAACTCGGTAATGTTGCATTGCTCTTGGAGGCGTTCACGCAGGCCTCGTTCAACTCCATCTGACCACGAATACCCAACATGGTAAGAAGCGACATAAAGGCAGGAGGGTTTGTTGCTGGATTGAGCGAAGCTTACCGAGCTGAATGCTATCAGCATGCTCGCCAATGGGATAACACCGAGTGACAGTCTTACATTCATTTGCTGATACTTCCGTAGTTTGAGCCTCGAGAGGCACTAGTACGGGTAGTAGCGGCTGATTAGGAAGACTGTGAATAGCTCATAGGTAAGATCTCCTACTGTGTGAGTGTTGAATGACCCTCAATTCAAGCTAAATGAGTGAGGTGATCTCCAAGCAGGTTGTCATTGATCGGTATTTCAGACTCCACTGTCTTTGCGTCATCACGAGACTAGCCTTTCGTAAATGCTTCAATGCCAGCACGAAAAGCGTTACTTAGGCGTCGTCCTAAAGCTTTCAAGGTTTCTGGGCGCCCTAGGTCCAGGCCTATCTTGCTACCCCAAAGAACATAGGCGATAAAAATTATGGCCGCGGGCCAGGCTACAATAACCAGAAACACCGAAATAACAATATTGACGGTGCTCCAGCTTGGTGCAAGTTGTTGTTTGATATCGTTCATGTGGTTCTCCAAATACAGTGTGAAGTTGTTTTAACGCTGTTATTTCATCGCGCTCGTGACAACTACCCTACGCCAAATAACATAGAGCCAGAATCCTAAAAATCAATTTATCGGAATAATAATACAGGCACTTTGCAAGAACGAATCATTTCGGTGGTGGTGGATCCGATAATCAGGTTTCTTATGCGTGAATGGCCGTAGGCTCCCATTAGCAATAAGTCGATGTTTTCTTGTTCGACTTTTGCGGCAATGGCCATTTCAGTGTGTCCAGCCACGATTTCACCAGTGACGTTATATCCGCCATTTTTTAATGTCGCAACAGCACCCTCAAGCTGACGCCTTTGCTCGATAGAATCGACACCGACGCTAAGTACAAGGCATTCAAGAAAGTTGTATTGTTTTTGCGTTGCGAAATACTCTATTGCTTTCAATGAGCTGGGACCGCCATCAAACGCGACAAGCACTTTCTTGATGGGTTGGAAACTACGAGACGCGACAAGAACAGGAAGTCTTGTAGAGCGGACTACGCGTTCAAGGTTAGACCCCAGGTGACCTGAATCAAAATCTGCAGCCTCTCCGCGCTTGCCTATGACAATAAGGCTAGCGTCTTTCTCAAGTGTATGGACACTCTCTACAATTTCACCATTTCGAAGCTTAGTGGTAACTGACATGACGCCTCGTTGACGCAGAAGGGCTTCAGCATCTTCCAATATTGCTCGTCCTCGCTTCTGGGCTAGTCTTGCTTTTTGAGCATCTAACTCCACCAGCTCACTCAGCAAGGACGAACGTGCACCCAGTCCAATGCTGCCACTCAAGTTCGAGGGTTCGCTAGAGACATCACGGCGCCCGAGGACGTGCATAACGTCAACCTTGGACGGAGAAAATTCAGCGATCCAGGCGGCGTGCTCACACACGCTGGCTGAATAGGCTGAACCATCTATAACGGCTAAAATATTCGTCATGTTCGCAGCCCCTAAGTTCAATGTTTCATCATATCGTCAAGTGCACCTGGTTTGTCGTGAATTGCTAGCTGATCCACGATAGTTTCGCTGGCTTTATTTAAACCAATGATTTCCACCTCGCTACCTTCACGACGATACTTCATTACGACCATATCCATTGCCTGAACGCTACTGATATCCCAGATATGAGCATTGCTTACATCAATTACAATCGTATCCAGGGATTCTTTGAAATCGAAAGACGCGGTGAATTCGTCGCTGGATGCAAAGAAAAGCTGACCTTCAATAAGATAGGTACGCTTTAGCCCGTTTTCAGAGAGCGTGGAGGTTACGCGGAATATCTGGGATATTTTCCAGGCAAAGAAAATACCCGAGAACAAGACACCCACAAGTACTCCTAACGCCAGATTGTGCGTCGCGACGACCACAATCACGGTTGCCAACATGACAACGGACGAGCTTCTCGGGTGGTCTTTGAGATTTACAATAGACGACCAGCTGAACGTTCCGATGGATACCATAATCATGATGGCCACCAGAGCTGCCATTGGAATTTGTTTAACCCAATCGCCTAAAAAGACAATCATTAACAGCAAGAACAGGCCAGCACAGAAGGTTGATAGGCGGCCGCGGCCTCCAGATTTCACGTTAATTATTGATTGGCCAATCATGGCACAGCCGGCCATACCCCCAATGAAACCAGTGGCTGTGTTGGCGATACCTTGGCCGATGCACTCTCGATTTTTGTCACTTCTTGTATCAGTGAGCTCATCAACGATAGATGCAGTCATTAATGATTCAAGCAGACCCACAGCTGCTACGGCCGCAGAGTAGGGCAGTATGATTTTGAGTGTTTCCAGATTCAGTGGAATGTCCGGGAGCAGGAAAATTGGCAAGCTGTCTGGTAATTCGCCCATATCACCGACGGTTCTTATGTCCAGGCTCAAAGCCAGTGATACCCCCGTTAGTACAACGATGCATACTAAAGGTGAGGGCACTATTGACGTTAAACGGGGCAATAGATAGATTATGCCGAGACCAGCCGCCACCATAATGTAGGTCAGATTGGGGACATCAATTAACTCAGGTAGCTGGGCCATGAAAATCAAAATAGCCAGAGCGTTAACAAAGCCAGTCATAACCGACCGTGAGACGAATTTCATCACAACGCCTAGTTTTAATATTCCAGCTACAATTTGTAATAGGCCGGCAAGTACGGTGGCAGCAAGCAAGTACTCTAAGCCGTATTCCTTGACTAGAGTAACCATCAGCACCGCGGTAGCAGCAGTAGCGGCAGAGATCATCCCGGGTCGACCACCAGTTATTGACACAATCACTGCAATTGAAAACGACGCATAAAGGCCGACCTTTGGGTCTACACCTGCAATTATGGAAAAGGCGATGGCTTCAGGGATAAGAGCAAGTGCTACGACAAGTCCAGCGAGGACATCGGCTCGAATATTGCCAAACCACTCTAATTGCCACTGGGCAAGAGAATCTGTATTCACGATAAGGGTCTTTACTCAAAAAGTTGTGAGTTGGTATGCACGCAGCAGGCCTTGATAGACGGTTTGTGCAGTCGAATTTGGAAATTGAACGGTAGTGGACGTATAAATGAGCAACAAAACGCTTGCCTAGCGTATACTTATAGTCCGAAGGTCGCAGCAGTGAAGCGGAATACGGACTGTAGCGCATACATTTGCACAGCGGTGAGACCTGAGAGCGATTGTCCTTTGCCTAAGACGTAATGCAAAGGCTTTTTTAATGCGCCTATTGCGCTTGACTATCGCAAGAGCTGACTTTGTGGCAATTCCGACACTTCTTTTACAAATATCGTAAGGGTTTCCGAGCGCATTGCAGCTTGACGTCGTTAAACATTTTGTAGCCAAAATGCTGCTGTCGATAAAAAGTAGAAGAAAATTCAAGGTGATAAAAGACGTATGACGAACAGTGAATTGCCGGCTTCGGAGCCCAGTAAAGCTGCAGGTCCAACGGATGGTCAGTCAGGATCCTCGTCCGGGGCCGCGTCCGGGACACCTTCAGGGAATAACCCGCAGCAACGTAATCAACGTAGCAGGCATCGACAGAATCCGAACTCGAACCCAAATTCTGCACAGCGAGCTGACGGCAATAATAATAGAAACCAAAAAAAACGTACTGGAAGAACGAACCGAAATCGTTCACGTGACAATGATGAGGGTACTGGAAATCGCATAGATCCTGGTAATCGTGCACTGAAGCCACCTCGCGTTATCACCGAGGAAATGGACAATATCGGAAATAGAGCGTTACCTGAGCCAGCAGCTGTCGTTGAAAACGATGACGATAATTTCGGCAACCGCGATCGTCTCAACGTTAATAACCGGTTCCCCTCAGACAGTAATCTCATTGGGTTCGAAGACCCCTACCAGGTAGGAAGCCTTGTCATGGGCGCCGCTGGAAGATCCCAGGGTAATCGAGGCAAAGGGCGTGGTAACCCGAATCAGAATCGCAGGCCGCAGGGGCAACAAGGGCAGGGGCAGCAACGTGGGCAGCGTACCGCGCAGCCGCGTCCGAACAATCGCAACAACCAGAACAACCAGAACAACCAGAACAACCAGAACAACCAGAACAACCAGAACAACCAGAACAACCAGAACAACCAGAACAACCAGAACAACCAGAACAGAAATAACCAGAATCGGAATAACCCGAGACAAGCGCCGGCTGTTAATGCAGACGGAACACCAGCGGCACCACAGGGCAATCCCAATAATCCAAACGCTGGCCAAAGCCGCAGTCGGAACCAGAACCGCAATCGGAACCAAAACCGTAATCGGAACCAGAATAGAAACCCTCGTTCTCAGGATGATGCGGAGAGCTCTAGTAACAACACGCAAGCAGAGGGTACGACGAACGGGCCAAATTCAGCCACTGCGGTACCCACTAGTCAGGTTCAATCGTCTCCACAGGTCTCCGGTGGTAACGAGAATACCTCTGCAACAAACGTAGCAAAGGTACAGCCCGCAGCTGCAGCACCTTCGCGTCCGCCTTCTTCAACTTCTGCTGCGAAAGTAGCATCAGCTCCAGTTAGTGCTCCTGCGGCAAAAGTAGCATCAGCTCCAGTTAGTGCTCCTGCGGCAAAAGTAGCATCAGCTCCAGTTAGTGCTCCTGCGGCAAAAGCAGCATCAGCTCCAGTTAGAGCTCCTGCGGCAAAAGTAGCATCAGCTCCGGATAGTGCTCCTGTGGCAAAAGCAGCACCAGCTTCAGCCAGTGCACCTGCGAGTGTCGCTGAAGCTGCAGCACCGAAAAAACCTCGAGCACCACGTAAACCGCGCACTGCTGTAGTAAAAACGGTATCAGGTTCGCCCACAACTGTAACTAAAAGTCGAGCTAAGCCTACTGCGTCGGCAGCATCGGTCGATGCTGCGCCCGTGGCTAAAAAGCCAAGGGCCGTAAGGAAAAAAGTGAGTACTAAGGCTGCAGCTACTGGAGATGTAACCAAACCCAAGGCGGCTCCAAAACCTCGTGCCAAGAAGCCACCTGCGGCAAGCAGCGAGTGATTGATTTGTAAGCGCTACATGGATCGGGTTGAGTTTGCAACCCTTTCTAAGTCCCTTAGCTTTGACAGTAAGGGACCAAGATTTAGCTTCCTGAGTCGATAAATTTAGCTGGGAAGCTAGCGGTCGAATTTACATATTCGGGTAGTTTGGTCCGCCACCACCCTCAGGAACCACCCAGGTAATGTTCTGGCTCGGATCTTTGATATCGCACGTTTTGCAATGAATGCAATTTTGTGAATTGATCTGAAATCGTGGTATGTCGTCTTCAATAATCACTTCGTACACACCCACTGGGCAGTAACGCTGCGCGGGCTCTGCGTACATGGGTAAATTGTCTCTGATCGGCAATTCTGGATCGGTCAATTGCAGGTGCACTGGCTGATTTTCCTCGTGATTGGTGTTGGAAAGAAACACCGAGGAAGATTTGTCGAAGCTGACTACGCCATCAGGCTTGGGATAATTGGGCGGTTGGCAGGCATCTGCCTTTTTCATGCTGGCATAATCCGGAATGTCATCGCGAAAATTAAACGGCAGCTTTCCACCGAAAAAATTCTGATCAAGGTAGTTGTAAGCTCCGCCCAGATACATGCCAAATTTATGCAGAGCAGGTCCCCAGTTCTTCGAGGTTTTTAGTTCATCACCTGCCCAACTGGCCAAGTATGCGTCAGTATATTCGATCAGTTCCCGACCTTCGTCACCGTTGGCCAAGGCAGTTGCGATAGTTTCTGCCGCCACCATGCCTGACTTCATAGCTGTGTGAGTGCCTTTTATTTTAGCGAAGTTAAGTGTTCCTGCATCACAACCGATCAGCAAGCCGCCGGGCATGCTCATGCGGGGTAGTGAGTTCAGCCCACCTTTGGAAATGGCTCTGGCGCCGTAACAAACGCGCTCTCCGCCTTCTAGTACCTGTTTGATGGTGGGGTGTTGTTTAAATCGCTGGAATTCATCAAAAGTACTTAGATGTGGATTTGAGTAGTTAAGATCGATGATGAGGCCAACAACAACCTGGTTGTTTTCCAGATGGTAGAGAAAACCACCGCCAGTTGATGAGGTCTCTGACAGCGGCCAGCCTGCGCCGTGAACAACGACTCCAGCTTCGTGCTTTGCGGGATCAATCTGCCACAATTCCTTTAGGCCGATACCGTAGTGCTGTGGTGATTTGCCCTCATCGAGCTTAAATTGGCTGATCAATTGTTTACCTAAATGACCTCGGCATCCTTCGGCAAACACGGTGTATTTCGCGTGCAGTTCCATACCGCGTTCGTGGCCATCTTTCGGATTTCCAGCCTCGTCAAGGCCCATATCACCAGTAGCCACTCCTTTAATTCGGCCGTCTTCATGATAGAGAATTTCAGCTGCAGCAAAACCGGGGAAAATCTCTACGCCAAGTGCTTCGGCCTTTTCACCGAGCCAACGACTCAGATTACCCAGGCTTGCCACGTAATTTCCGTGGTTGTGCATGGTCTTGGGAGATAGGAAACCTGGCACTCGTATGGACTTAGTGGCACTAGTAAAGAAAAGGATGTCATCGCGCGTAACCGCAGTTTGCAGCGGTGCATTGTCGCTTTCCCAATCTGGAAATAATTCGGTCAGTGCTCGAGGTTCGATAACAGCACCGGAGAGGATGTGGGCCCCAACTTCTGATCCTTTCTCCAGTACGACAACGCTTATTTCCTGCTCTTTTTCTGCCGCAATCTGCATTAACCGACAGGCTGTAGCTAGTCCGGCTGGGCCTGCGCCAACAATGACTACATCGAACTCCATCGACTCTCGTTCTTCACTACTCATAATGCTTTCTCAGTTTGTCTTAAGCTAAGCGACTCATTGCTGCGAGTGTCACCGCTGTTTATTCGTTCAAGTAAACCTCTATATACCAGTAAACATTCAGACTTGAACCACCGATTAACCGCCAAATGTGTCCAAAGCCAGTAAATCTGTGGTCTTTCCTCGTTTTGCAGGCACAGCTACGGCATCAAATTCATTGGAGAGCCGATTGCTGAGTACTTTCATGGCTTTTTTCTCTCCGTGCACTAACAGTGCAGGTGGCTTGTTTTCAAAGCTCGCATACCAATCAATCATACCTTGTTGATCAGCGTGAGCCGAAAGCCCCCCAATGGTATGAATCTTTGCTCGTACTTGTATTTGCTGTCCCCAGATTTTTACCGACTTTTTACCGTCAACGAGTTTGCGTCCCAATGATCCGCCAGATTGATAGCCAGCGATAATGACATGAGCATCAGGTCTCCACAGGTTGTGTTTGAGATGGTGCATGATTCGCCCGCCGGTGCACATGCCACTGCCTGCTATGACAATGGCGCCTGATGGCATCGCGTTTATCGCTCGGGACTCGTCAGCCGTTTGGGAGAATTTAAGGTTGGGCATTGCCAGTAGAGGACCATTTTTTCGATAGTAGGCTGCGGCCTCCTCATCATAGAGATTAGTATGTTTCAAATAGACTTCACTTGCGCGGATTGCCATTGGGCTATCCAGAAAGATTTGCCAGCGCCCCAGGTCCCACTCTTTGAAATAGCGTGCCATGGTGTACAGAATCATCTGGCTACGGCCAACAGAAAAAGCGGGTATCAGGATATTGCCGCGAACACTGCTTAATGCACTGGCAATTTCGCTAACTTCTTTTAGTGTTTCAGACCACTCCCTGTGTATGCGATTACCGTAGGTGCTTTCCATCAGAACCAAATCTGCCTTTTTTAATAAGCTGAAATCTCTGAGAATGGGCGAGCCTCTGTGTCCCAGATCACCGCTGAACACCACGGTTCGAGTCTGATTTCCTTCTACCAGCGTGAGTTCGACCATGGAAGAGCCGAGAATATGACCTGCATCAAACAATCTTATGGAGACACCCTGTGCGATTTCTCGCGGTGTTTCATAGTCCAGAGCTTCGAGTTGATTTATGGTGTTTTCTACGTCAGATTGATCGTAGAGGAGCTCTAGTAAGGGTTTTCCCGCACGTTTGCGTCGTTTATTCCGATATTCAACATCGCGGGCATTGAGATGGGCCGAATCCTTGAGCAGAATCTGTACAAGGTCGCAGGTGGCGAGGTGCGTATGAATTTTCCCCTTGAAGCCTTGATCCAATAACATGGGAAGGCGGCCACAGTGATCGATATGGGCGTGGCTGAGCACGACCGCATCCAATTCAGCAGGATTAAATGGAAATGGATCATGGTTCCGCAATTGGTCTTTTCTACGACCTTGTATGAGACCGCAGTCCAATAAAACACGGGTATTGCCTAGTTCAATGAGGTGGCAGGAGCCCGTGACTTCCCCAGCAGCACCGTAGCTTGTCAGTTTCATAGCGTTTTATCAGCCGCCGGGATCGGCGCGGCATCGGTTTCCCCGTATACAATGGCTATTGTATCCAAGACCGACCCGTTTGATCCTAATGGTCAGCGTTGTTGTGCCTAGATTTTCCATTTTCTTTAATAGGTTCCCAGATTTTGTCCACTTTGACCAAGCCCGCAAGCCCTTTGACGAATCTCGATGAAATTGAGCTTTATGCGACCTGTGGTTCGGGTCTGGAGGATTTGCTGGTTGAGGAATTCCGGGAATTGGGGTTTGACAGTATTCAGAGTGCTGGAGCCGGTGTTCGGTTTCGTGGTGGTCTGCATGCGGGTTATAAAGCGTGTCTATGGTCGCGAATTGCCAACCGTGTTCTTTTGCCGATCCATTCTGGCCCCGCTGCTAGTCCTGAAGCTCTTTACGAGTTAGTTCAGGAAATTGACTGGTGTGAGCATGTCGATGTCGATGGCACGCTAGCAGTCGATTTTTTCACAGCCAAGTCGGCTATTACGCATTCACAATATGGAGCTTTGAAGGTTAAGGATGCCGTCGTTGATCAGTTTCGAGACGCACACGGACGGCGACCCAATGTAGAACGGGAAACTCCTGATTTACGCATTAACGTTTATCTGTTTCGTGACAAGGCTAGAATAGCCATCGATTTATCGGGCAGCAGTTTGCATCGCCGGGGATATCGCGATGCGCAGGGACTAGCACCACTTAAAGAAAATCTAGCAGCGGCGTTGTTATACGCCGCAGGTTGGCCGGCAGCGATGAAGCGAGGAACGGCGTTTGTTGATCCGATGTGCGGTTCTGGAACCCTACTTATTGAAGCTGCCATGATCGCTTGCCAGCATGCACCAGGTCTTCATCGAAATTATTTTGGCTTTGAAGGCTGGAAAGGCCACGATGAAGATCTGTGGGGAACTCTTAAAGTGGATGCTATTCAGAGTCAACGTGATTGCAAAGTTCTGATCGCTGGATCTGATCAGGATGCTCAGGCCATTGAAAATTGTCGGCAAAACATAGCTCAAGCAGGGCTTGAAAACGTTATTCATCTGGATAGGCTTGCAGTTAGTGATGGTCGACACAAGGATCTTGATGAATCAGTGGAGGGCTTGTTGGTCACGAACCCACCTTATGGTGAGCGACTCGCAGCCGATACACGATTTTACGCAGATCTAGGTGCTAATTTAAGTCGCTATTATGCGGGTTGGCAGTGCGCTCTGTTCACAGCAGTTGCAGCGCCGTTTCAACGTGCGCGACTGCCACTATCCACTGAACTGCATGTGAAAAATGGTGGTATCGATTGTGTTTTGCTGACAGGTTCAGTGCCGAAAAGCGGTTTAGGAAAGCGCTCGTTTGTAGATGAATCGTCGTCGGTCAACGAATCATCGTTGGCAGATGGAACAGGTGAGGCGTCTGAATATGTGTCTGTCGATGAGCCATCTGAAGCAGGCGATAACGATTCTAATCATCCTCAGGCATCGCTATACCGATCCGCACACAGCAGTTCTGAGCCTCATCGGTCTTCTGGCATAATTGAAGTCGATGCAACGGACTTCATCAATCGCTTAAAAAAGAATCGAAAAGCACTTAAGGGTTGGGTGCGCCAAAATGACATCCATGCTTATCGCCTATACGATTCTGACTTACCGGAATTTGCTGTTGCTATCGATATTTACAGGGGGGACACCACGCATTGCGTTGTGCAGGAGTATCAGGCTCCAGCAACGGTCAATGTTGCCATGGCGCAGGCTCGTCTCAAAGTCATCATGGAGGTTGTTCCAGAGTTCCTCGACATTTCACCAGAAGATGTTCATCTGAAGGTTAGGGAGGTGCAAACGGGTCTGCAGCAATATGAGAAACAGGACAGTGCCGGCTCAAAGACAACAATGGTCCCGGAGTTTGGTGCGACGTTGGAAGTCAACTTTACAGACTACCTGGATACCGGCTTGTTTTTGGACCACCGACCAGTGCGACGTCATCTCTACAAACAAGCTGAGGGCAAACGATTTCTAAACCTCTTCGCGTACACAGCAACAGCAACAATTGCTGCTTTGGCAGGCGGTGCTTCTAGTAGTGTCTCTGTGGATACTTCTAATCGCTATTGTCAGTGGGCTCGCAGAAATCTGGATCGCAACCAAGCTGCCTTGCAAAACCATGAGGTAGTTAGGCAGGATGTCATGGCCTGGTTAAGAGATGCTGCAGTGGGCATTCGTGATGAGAGTATGTTCGATTTGATTCTGCTTGATCCGCCGACATTCTCGAATTCAAGTTCATTGGACGATGACTGGAATGTTCAGCGTGATCATGTTGCTGCTATTGATGCCTGTCTCAACGTACTATCACCGGGTGGCACACTGATTTTTTCCAACAACTTTCGCAGATTCAAATTGGATGCATCGTTGTCTGAGGATTCCGATCGAGGCATCCGTGTAGAGGACAAGAGTCGTTGGTCTATCGATCGCGACTTCCAGAGAAATCCACGTATTCATCAATGCTGGTTTATACATAAGATTGCCAAGTAGGCAATAGATAGATTTCGAGAAGCGTTGTTCTAGGGTTCAACGTATAGTTTGGCAAGACAACAATATTAGAGGTTTGCGTGGCTGAATTTTTTTACGAATATGGGCTGTTTTTTCTTAAAGCATTGACGTTTGTCATTGCGGTGGTTGTGATCATCATGGCTATTGTGGCGGCGGCTATTCGTAGTCGTGAATCGTCTGGTGGTTCTGAAGGGGGTCACATAGAGATTAAAAAATATAATGAGCGTCTCGAAGATATGCAAGAGGCTCTGTCGTACGCTCTGCTTTCTCCTGAGCTACAAAAGCAGGCTGAAAAAGATAAAAAAGTCACCGATAAGGCTGATCGCAAAGCGGCAAAACAGGCTGCGAAAAAAGCCAAAAAACAACGTGGTACTGGTGAAACTATCGTGCCCGAAAAAGCCCGTCCTCGTCTGTATGTGATGGACTTTGATGGCGACATACGAGCCAGTGAGGTTGAAAAGCTACGCCGAGAAATAACAGCGGTACTGACCGCCGCAACTCCTGAAGATGAGGTGCTTGTCCGACTGGAAAGCGGCGGAGGCATGGTTACTTCGTATGGGTTGGCAGCTTCGCAGCTGGATCGAATCCGAGACAAGAAAATCCCCCTTACTATCGCCGTTGATAAGGTTGCTGCCAGTGGTGGTTATATGATGGCGTGTGTTGCTGACAAACTAGTCGCTGCACCGTTTGCTGTTCTTGGATCCATCGGTGTGGTCGCTCAAATACCAAACGTGCATCGCCTTCTCAAAGAATTAAAGATTGATTTTGAAATGCTTACTGCTGGCAAATACAAGCGAACGCTGACGGTGTTTGGTGAGAACACAGACGAAGGCCGTGAGAAATTCATAGAGGACATTGAACGTATACATGCACAGTTCAAGCAGTACGTAAGTGAGCGCAGACCTGAGCTGGACATTGAGGCCGTCGCTACCGGTGAGATTTGGTCTGGGCAGGATGCATTGGATTTAAAGCTGGCCGATAAACTTTCAACCAGTGACCAATACCTTATCGAAGCTTGCGAAGAACGTGAAGTTTTGCTCATCGAGTACACCGAGAAGAAGAGCTTTATGGACAGACTTTCAATCGGGGTTCAGAGCACTATTGATGGTGTGCTGCTTAAATGGTTTGACCGATTAATGAAAAGTCGTTTTTCTATTGGTTAGTGAGACACTCAATTCCCCTCCACAGATGCCGAGATATGGCTGCTAGGCAGCCATTCTTCCTAAGATGTGCTAAATCTAAAAACTTGGCTTCATGGTCACGTCGCTACCCGCTGCAATTGGGGTTTTCGCGCTAGTTAAGCGTCAGGTTTTTCTATCCGTATTTTCTTTGCACTAACAGGGTCCATAGCCAGTGGGTTAATTTTCGAACTATGGGTCCGATGAACGCTCTCAGGCGTTGTCAAAGCTCATTTGAATTTAACTGGTGTAAGTCGCAAATGTAACGTTATTGGTCAAAAACCAGGCGCTGCGATGTCGCTATAGAAACTTCGGTGCGGTCACTGGTAGACTTATCCAAGCAGTACAGAAAAACAGTTTCGCATCGGAGATGATTGCCACCTTTCGGGTAGACGACGGGAAGCTTCCATCGCTACCCAATGCCGTCATCTATATGTAAAAAAGCTGTGCGGGATGAAACGGTTAGCCTTGCCGTGCTGGCCGATCCTTTAGCAAGGATCCTGTGTTAGCGGCACGTCTACTCCGTGTTAGTAACAGTTCTTTCTACCGGGCAATGTCGCCTGCTGAGAATGTACCCGCTGCCGTGACCCGCATCGGTCTCCTTGCCACACGTAACAGTGCATTGGGATTGCTGAGAAACTCCTTCAAGGCACGCAACGATGTCGTTGCGGCGATGATTACTGAACTTTGGATGGAATCGCTTAAAACTGCCGCTGTCGCAAATGCCTTAGCGCCACACTACGCTCTTCTGGATCCTCAACGTGCGTTACTGGGAGGTTTGATGTACAACGTTGGAGCAATGTTGCTGCTGACAAAATTAGACGAAAAAACCCGAGACTATTGAACGTGCTGAAGTTCAACAGAAAATTGATCAGCACGCACCAGAATTCGGTGTTCGGCTGCTGCTGCATTGGGATATGGATCCTGAGATTATTGAAGTTGTGGCTAGCCGTGATCTTTTGCATCGCGATCATGATGGCGCACCTGACCTTGCCGATTTAGTGTTAGTTGCGCGCAGTTGTATTTCAGACATCAATGGTCGTAGGCCGGACTACGCGCAATGCGAAGCATTACCCAGCTACGGTCGAATCAACCGATATTTGTGTTTAACGGAACCATTGGAGTCCGTTGTTGACTCCGCAGATGAAGCTATTGAGCGAACTTTGGACCTGTTTTTTTAGGCTCATAGGTTGTTTGCCCATTCTCTGAGCTTGAATTTCTGGATTTTCCCGGTGGATGTTTTGGGGAGTTCACGAAAAACGATGTTTTTAGGACATTTATAGTGAGCCATCTTATTTCGGCACCAATCAATCAGCTCGTTTTCATTGGCGGTATGTCCTCGTTTTAATGTAACGAATGCACATGGAGTTTCGCCCCACTTATCATCGTTTTTTGCAGCTACAGCCGCTTCCTGGACTGCTGGGTGCGAGTACAGGGTGTCCTCGATTTCAATAGACGAGATATTTTCACCGCCAGAAATTATGATGTCTTTTGAACGGTCCAGAATGCGTAGGTAACCATCTGGATCCATGACCGCTAAATCACCGCTGTGGAACCATCCCCCCTTGAACGCTTCCTCATTAGCCTTGGCATCACGATAATAGCCGCGCATAACGATATTGCCGCGGAACATGATTTCGCCTATGGTTTTACCGTCGCGTGGAACTGGAGTCATTGAATCGGGGTCTATTACATCCAGTTGATCCAGCACTTGGTATCTAACACCCTGGCGAGACTTCAGTTTTGCGCGTTCGATGTCTGTCAAGTCATCCCACTGCGACTTCCATGCGCACATCACTGCTGGCCCATAGGTTTCCGTTAATCCATAGGTATGTGTGATGTGGAAGCCCAGGGCCTCGATATCCAGTAGAACACTGGCAGGAGGAGGGGCTGCTGCCGTCATGATATTTACGGTATGCGGAAGAGGTTTGATGACAGAGGGATCAGCATTGATAATAAAATTCAAAATGATTGGTGCGCCGCAGAAGTGTGTCACGCCGTGATCTTCAATACTGCTGTAGATGGTTTCTGCGTTTATGGTTCGTGCACAGATACTGGTTCCTGCGTTGGCTGCTAACGACCAGGGGAAACACCAGCCGTTGCAATGGAACATGGGCAGTGTCCATAGATAGACAGGGTGTGGGCCCATATGCCAGCCGGTGATGTTTGACAGGGCGTTTAAGGTTGCCCCTCGGTGGTGGTAAACAACACCCTTGGGTTTGCCTGTGGTGCCTGATGTGTAGTTTAGTGAGATGGACTGCCACTCGTCTTCTGGTAACTGCCATTGCCATGATGGGTCAATAGTAGGGAGTAACCCTGTTGGCGTTGCGCTGCCATCAACGAAGGTCTCGTACTCCAGCTCTGAAATCAATTCACCTGTAGCCTCTACATCATCAATGCTGATGAGAATCGGTGGGTTTTGTAGACTCTCAATAGCCTCCAAAGCTACACCTGTTGAGTCTCGATCCACGAAGAGCACCTTGGCCCTACCGTGCTCCAGAATGTATGCAATGGTGTTGGCGTCCAGGCGGGTATTGATGGCGTTGAGAATTCCACCGGTCATGGGAACGCTGAAGTGCAGTTCGAAGAGGGCAGGAATGTTCGGTGCTATGACTGCAACAACATCGCCCTTCGTCACGCCCATAGCTGCCAGCCTTGCGGCGCCTGTTTGACATCGTTTGTAGGTATCCGCCCAGGTGTAAATAACTTCACCGTGGACTGTCGCGTGTTGATCTGGATAGACATCAGCGCTGCGAGCCAGGAAACTCAGTGGGCTTAACGGTGTGTAGTTAGCTGAGTGGGCTGGCAACGGCACATCGGCGTCACCGGGCTGTCTGGGGCTAAGGGTAGTAGGATGAGGACTGGACATCGACACAAATCTCTAGAGTGAATTATGGAATCGCCACGTAATACTGAAGACAGCCTACCGCTCTCCGGCATCCGTGTGTTGGAGATGGGACAACTCATTGCCGGACCGTTTGCCGGACAAATGTTGGCCGCGTTCGGGGCTGAGGTTATTAAAATAGAGCCTCCGGGTAAAGGGGATCCTCTCAGAACATGGCGTGAACTTGATGAAAAGGGGACTTCCTACTGGTGGCGCAGTATTGCTCGCAATAAAAAATCCGTGACACTCGATTTATCCAAACCCGCAGGCTGTGAAATTGCCCGCCAGTTGCTTCTCAAATCAGATATCTTAGTCGAGAATTTTCGGCCAGGTCGAATGGAAGCTTGGGGGCTGGGCCCGATCGAGTTAGAAAAATTACACCCTGAGCTAATCTATACTCGAGTATCTGGTTATGGTCAAACTGGGCCTTACGCATCGAAACCTGGCTTTGCATCAGCGTGTGAAGCCGTCGCCGGGCTTCGATATGTCAATGGGCACCCGGGAGAAAGGCCTGTCCGGATGAACCTGAGTCTGGGCGATACATTAGCTGGAATGCATGCCACTGTTGGTGTGTTGTTGGCCCTGATTGCGCGGCAAAGACTTGGTAATGGTGGCCAATGCATTGATGTTTCGATAGTGGAGTCAGTATTCAATATGCTTGAGGGTGTATTACCTGAATACGATGGAGCGGGTGTCGTGCGTGAACCCTCAGGCTCGACGGTTACAGGTATCGTCCCAACCAATACGTATTGTTGTAAAGATGGTCGGTACATTGTAATTGGTGGCAACGGTGACTCTATTTTTAAGCGCCTGATGGTGGCCGTAGGCAGACCTGATTTGGCTGATGACGAGCGATTAAATAACAATCAGGGTCGTGTTGCTCATGAGCCTCTTATCGATACAGCGTTAGCTAAATGGTGTGCTGAGCATGTGTCCGCTGCTGCTTTGGATATGCTTGATGCTGCTGATGTCCCCGTGGGTCCTGTGAATTCCATAGCAGATATTGCGGCAGATCCGCACTTTCAGGCTAGAGAGGTTTTTGAGTCTGTGCCAGTTGCAGGTGTTGACCGCAAGATGCCAGCTGTACACCCCCGGTTGGGTGACACACCCGCGATATCCCGCTGGGCTGGTCCAGAGCTTGGTGAGCACACCACAGCCGTGTTAAGCGAGCTGCTGAACATTGGGCCAGATCAGCTAAGCAATTGGCGCAGTGAAGGTGTCATTTGACGCTGGCAAACATGGCCGGTCATCATTGTTCCTAGTTCATCGTCAAGTTGTTTGAGAGACCGTCGATAGCGTACTAACGAAGGTATTGTTGGGATTTGGCTTTGAAACTTTCTCCACTGTTGCGATTGGGCACAGCCGCTGGCATTTATTTAATGGTTATGTGGGGTTACTCCGTTCTGCCTACAGGGCAATGGTTTGCCGCCTTTTTGGCCATAATGATGAGCATCATGTTGGTTTTCTGGGTAACTGAAACTGTTGAGGACGTTCGCTCCGCAAAAGGTTCTGTGGCGCCTTTTGATAACACAGAAATACAGCCAACAAGCGTAACGTTTGCTGCCGACCCTTCACTGGAGGCCTCCGTTATGAGACTCGACTCACTAAAATCTGAGCTTAAAGATCAATACGCTCAATTCGGTAGAGACCAGTCGCTTTTAAATAGCAAAAGTCTGGGTTCCTGGAATGGCACTCGAAATCAACGGATGTGATGATGTGACTGTTTGGATTGATGAAACTGCGCTGAAAGCCATTGAAGCTCTGCAGCGCCCCGGTAAACCAGATTTGCTTGAACGCATCGTGGGTCTGTTTAAATCGGAATCCCCCAAGACTTTGGCCAGTTTGGTAGTCGGTATTGACTCTATGGATATGGAGATGGTGCGAGTAGCTGCTCACACACTAAAATCATCCAGCGCCTATGTAGGTGCACTTGAGCTTTCTGAGCGTCTCAAAGAACTTGAACATGCAGCTCATGAGCAAAACTTTCCAGCCTGCATTGCTCTGGGCGATAGTGTGGAAGATATATTTGCAGACAGTTGTACCGCGCTGGACCAACGGATGAGTAAGTCTGCCTGATGGTGGATGATTCCACTCAAGCGGTTCAAATGGTTGTGTCCAGCTTACTGCGTAAAAAACCCATTGTGTTGCATGTGGACGACGACATCGCCAGCTTGATGATGGCTGAGGGTGCTTTGGAGGATGCAGGTTTTGAAGTCGTTCAAGCGGCTAACGGGCAGGAGGCCATAGATTCCTTTAAAAAATACGACCCTGATATCATCATCATGGATGCGGTTATGCCGATTATGGATGGTTTTGATGCCATTAGTGGTATCCGCCAGCTCAGTGGTGGTGAGCATGTCCCTATACTGATGATTACCGGGCTTGATGATCTAGACTCCATAACGCGTGCCTATGATGAGGGTGCTACTGACTTCCTAACCAAACCTATTAATTTTTTCATTTTGCCCCATCGCGTGCAATACATGTTGCGCTCGAAACTGACAGCAGATGAGCTGCGCTCTAGCCAAGCAAAATTGGACAATGCTCAGCGCATTGCGCGTTTGGGCAATTGGGAATGGTGTTTGAGTAGCAATGATTTTTTCTGGTCTTGCGAGTTTGGTCGGGTGCTGTGTTTTGAAGAACATACAAGTGTGGAAAGCTGGTCAGATTTTCTTCATCATATTGATGAGCCGGACAGAAGTAATGTGCAGTTGATTGCTGAACAGTCTGTAGAAGAGAGGCAGGCATTCAACGTGGAGTTCTCTATCGTTAGTTGGGTAGATGGTTCTGTGCGTAGATTACGTCTGGAGGCAGAACCACATTGTCAGGAGAACGGCGACTGCAGCCATATGCTGGGCACAGTTCAAGACATCACAGAACGTATCAATGCTCAGAAACAAATTCATGACCTTGCTTACTACGACCTGGTCACCGGCTTGCCTAATCGTGCCCTGCTATCAGAGCAACTGAGCTATACGCTAAAATTGTCAAAGCGCAATGACTCCAAATTTTCCGTGCTGTTTCTTGACCTTGATCACTTTAAACAAGTCAACGATACACTCGGCCACGATGCGGGAGACGAATTACTCCAGCAGGTAGCCAGCCGGCTGACATCTGTTGTACGTGAGACGGATATGATAAGCGGTGGAGACGATGATGATTCTGAGTCGAGGCATACCGTTGCGCGATTGGGGGGTGACGAATTCGTCGTACTGCTGGGTGTTATAAATCGTGCAGAAGATGCTGCCCGTGTGGCAGAGAGAATTGCCCAGGCGGTAGGGATGCCCTATAAGGTGGGAAACAATACGGTAAGCGTAACTTCCACGATTGGTATCAGTATTTACCCTGCTGATGGTGATGACTTTGAGTCGATGATGAAGTCTGCCGATGTTGCTATGTATTATGCAAAGGAATCTGGCAGGAACGGATATCAGTTTTATTCGCGAAGCATTCACGAACAGTCCCTGACCCGATTTTCACTCGAGGCAGACTTGCGGTTAGCGATAGAAACTAACCAGCTAACAATTGCCTATCAGCCCAAAATTGATATGGAGACGGGAGAGCTATCCGGTGTTGAGGCATTGACCCGCTGGGTACATCCTCAAAAGGGCATTATGAGTCCTAGTACGTTTATTCCTTTAGCTGAAGAGACTGGATTGATAGTACCGCTTGGTCGTTGGGTCTTACGTCAGGCTTGCGAGCAAATGCAGCGCTGGGTGAAATCCGGATGGCCTCCAATGGTCATGGCTGTAAATTGCTCGTCAGTACAGTTCACCAAGAGCAACGTTATTGAGGATATTAACGAAGCAATCAGTGTTAGCGGGCTAGATCCGAAATACCTTGAAATAGAGCTGACGGAAAGTCTGCTGCTACAGGATGGTGAAAAAGGAATTCAGATTCTCAAGGATATGAAGGAGCTTGGCATTCAGGTAGCCATTGATGATTTTGGAACAGGTTTTTCATCGTTGAGTTACTTGAAGCGCCTACCCGTGGATAAGTTGAAAATTGACAAATCGTTCGTCGATGATTTAGCCACGGACAGTGGAGATGCGGCGATAGTTACCGCTATCATCACACTGAGCCATAACCTTAATCTTACGGTAGTGGCTGAAGGTGTAGAAACTCAGGAACAGTTTGATATTTTACGAGGCTTCAAATGTAACGAGGCGCAAGGCTATCTGATCAGTTGCCCATTAGAAATTGATAATCTTGAAACGTGGATGAACAACTATCACGCTCGGAACCTTGACAAAGCATCTGGTATGTAGAGCCGTTTGTATTATCGGTTCTTCCATTTGGGTTGACGCTTCTCAAAGAAGGCATCAATACCTTCCTTGACGTCATCACTCATCATGTTACAAGCCATAGCGGCGCCTGCGAGTTCGTAGGCCTCAGCTAATGGCTTTTCCAATTGAGTGTAAAAAAGTGTTTTGCCCGTGCTAACCGCAACTTGGGACTTGGAACAAATTTGTTCGCAAAGCTCTGACACTGAGCCGGTCAATAAGTCTGGTTCTACGCAGTGATTCAGCAGTCCCCATTCAACTGCCTGAGTCGCATTTATAAACTCACCTGTCATTAGCATTTGAAATGCCCGTTTTCGGGACACATTACGAGACAGTGCGACTGAAGGCGTACTGCAAAATAGACCCAGGTTGATTCCGGAGACGCCGAACTTACAATCAGTAGAGGCAATGGCCAGATCACAATTTGCAACCAATTGGCAACCGGCGGCTGTTGCCAAACCTTGGACCTTGGCAATGACCGGCTGCGGGATAGAAACTAAAGTTTGCATGAACCGACTGCACTTCGTAAATAAAGCTTTCTGCCACTGTTCGCCACCTGATTCCGCGTCTGCATGAGTGCGCATTTCAAGAAGGTCGTGACCCGCACAGAAGGCCTTGCCTGTGGCCTCAATGACAATTACGCGGGCGTCGTTATGAATATTATCTAGTTCGTGTTGCAGCGCATCGAGCATGGCCTCACTCAATGCATTAAATTGATCTGGCCTGTTCAGCGTCAGAGTCAGAACTCCCTGATCGCTCAGTTTGCTGAGTAGTATTGGCGTTTTGGCGGAGCCTGTGTTTGGTGGATGGTTCATGGATGGCTCCTGTTGGGGCCGATAGTCGGCCATAAGTCGGGGAAAGAAAGGTTTTAGAATATCGAGAGTGTACGTAGAAATCAATTTCTTATAGAGTACCTGCGAAACGGGGGCGATTAACGACTGTATGGATATGTTAACCAGGGTATCTAAATCGTGAATAAGGACATGAATACGCCTGCTGATTTGCTTATGAGCGCCGATGAATTTCGCGAAATTCTCGATGAGCGCCTGCCGTTTGGTGAAATGATGGGGCTTTCTGTGGATTACTTTCAATCAGACCACGTCAGACTCAGAGCGGTGTATAACGAACGTTTTCTGCGCCCAGGTGGGACCATCGCTGGGCCAGTCATGATGGGTCTGGCCGACGCCGCTTTGTATGCGTTGGTACTGTCCCGAATCGGGCCGGTTGAGCTGGCAGTGACTACCACTCTTTCTATCAATTTTCTCAGAAGACCGGCGCCTGGTGATGTCATCGCTGACGCTCGTATGTTGAAGCTGGGTAAACGATTGGCTGTTGGTGAGGTCAGCCTGTTTAGTGAATTAGGTGGCTTGGACGATCCTGTTGCGCATGTCACTGGTACCTATTCAATTCCACCTCCTGACAAACGGAGCTAAGGTTTATGTCAAATTCGTCTTTCCAGAATATTCAGGCTTGTGTTTTCGATGCGTATGGAACTTTGTTTGATGTGAGTTCTGCAGTGGCCAGTTTACGAGACAAGGTGGGACCGCAGTACGGAGAAGTAGCCGCCGCTTGGCGGGTTCGGCAGCTGGAATACACCTGGCTTCGCAGCTTGATGAAAAGTCACATCGATTTCTGGCACCTGACAGCAGATGCCTTGTCAGTTACCTTGAGAGAATATTCGATTGAAGACCCCACCTTGCATGACGAGCTCATGCAAGCTTATTTAAAACTGAGCCCCTTTGAAGAGGTTGCAGGTGTTTTGCACCGTTTGAAGCAGGCAGACATGCGCACTGCAATCCTGACCAACGGTTCTCCATCTATGATAGAGGCAGCCGTCGAAAACGCAGGAATTCAAACGTTAATTGATCACCAGCTTTCAGTAGAAGCGGTGGGTGTTTTCAAACCTGATGCCCGTGTCTATCAGTTGGCTGTGGATTCACTGGGGATATCAGCCAACAATATTGCCTTCCTATCGTCCAATGCCTGGGATGCCGCAGGCGCTGCTCACTTTGGTTTCAAGGTGGCCTGGGTTAATCGCTATTCACAACCATCTGAGGTACTGCCAGGGGTTCCATCTGCCATGCTGTCTGATCTTTCTGAATTACCCGGACTGCTGGGTATTTGCTGACGATCCAGGCATGCCGTGAGAACGGCCAGCTTTTGATCGCTGTCCATACGTGACCAGCGAGTGACCTCATCTATGGTTCGCAGGCAGCCCTCACAAAGCTGTGATTGTTCGTCGATACGACAAATTCCACGGCACGGAGACGCAATATTCAATTTATGCTCAGACATCAGGATCCTGAATGGTTAAGTTGTAGAGCGCGACCGGCGCGTGACTGGCTTTTACGTCTGAGTTGAGTGCAGATATAGTCGCTGGCTTTTAGTAGTGAGGACATATGTACGCCATGGCTGATACCCAGGCCATCAAGCAGGTAGACGACATCTTCTGTTGCCACATTGCCGGTAGCACCTATGGCATACGGGCAGCCCCCAAGGCCTGCCACTGATACGTCTATCGTTGCAATTCCGTGTTGCAATGCGATGACTATATTTGCCAATGCCTGTCCGTAAGTATCGTGGCAATGCATCGCTATTTGATCGCTTGCTATTTCATCTCTGAACAAAGTTTCAAGAAGGCGCGATAGACTTCCGGCGGTGCCAGTGCCGATGGTATCGCCTAGTGACACTTCGTAGCAGCCGGACTCTAGAAGTTGCCGAGTCAAGAGCTTAACCTGCTCGGGATTGACGTCTCCTTCGTAAGGGCAGCCCAGCACACACGACAAATAGCCGCGGACCGGAAGTTTATGCTCCCTGGCAATTTCTAAGACAGGTTGGTAGCGATTCAACGTCTCCTGGATGGAGGCGTTGAGATTTTTTTGAGAAAAACTCTCGGTCGTAGCCACAAAAATGGCGACTTCGTCCACATCAGCAGCAATCGCGTCCCTAAGACCTCTTTCGTTAGGTGACAGTGCGGAGTAGCGTACTCCCTGTTTTCGCACTATTTTATTGAAAACACTAGCTGAGTCTGCCATTTGTGGAACCCAGCGTGGTGACACAAAAGAGCCTGTCTCGATAACGCGAAGCCCACAATTGGATAGAAGGTTGACCAGAGTGCTTTTCTGCTCAATGCTGAGCAAAGCTGCCTCATTCTGAAGGCCGTCACGAGGACCAACTTCTACGAGACAAACTTCGGCAGGGTAATTCATAACAAATGTTTCTCTATCAACGGTTTAGCTACGCGTATGTGTTTTGCGGAAGAGGGGCGACTTAACGATCCAGCTGGACGATATTACCGAATTTAACTGACATCGTGGAGTGAATCGGTCACGCTGTTACACTTCATGGTTTACATCCTACGCAGTGACTGTGTGATGACTGTTTACAATTTCGGCTCTATCAATATCGACCTTGTTTACCGTGTACCGCATTTGGTAAGGGCTGGCGAGACTCTGTCCAGCCGATCCATGGATACTTTGCTGGGCGGCAAAGGAGCGAACCAATCGGTTGCCGTGGCTCGCGCAGGCGCTTCTGTTTGTCATGTCGGTCGAATTAGTCGCGCCGACCAGTGGGCGGTTGAGCAAATGCTGGCCGCAGGCGTTGACATCACTCATATAGAGCAAATTGACGGCGCAAGTGGTCACGCTATTATTCAGGTTGATGATAGTGGCGAAAATTCCATCATTTTGCACGGTGGCGCAAATCAGTCTTTCAACCGTTCAATTCTGGAAAGTCACTTATGCGAAGCATCTGCTGACGATTGGTTACTGGTTCAGAACGAATGCAATGATATTTCTACAGCGTTTGATATTGCGGTCAGCAAAGGCATGAAAATTATATTTAATCCTGCACCGATGACTGCTGAGGTTGTTACTCTGCCATTGGAGCAATGCGCAGTATTGATCGTCAATGAAACTGAAGCAGAATCTTTGGCTGGTACCGCTGATCCTGCGCAAATATTAGCCCGTTTAGCTAGTCGATACCCTGATACCCGGCTTGTTATGACGTTAGGTTCGAAAGGCGCATTACTTCAGTACACTGGACAACTCATTCGCCACGATGCCCTCAATGTTGATGTTGTTGACACAACAGGTGCCGGAGATACGTTTGTGGGTTATTTTCTGGCGTCAATGATTGGGGGTAGCGATGATGCGACCTGCTTAAAGCGCGCCTGTACTGCGGCGGCGATGTCAGTAACTCAAGCGGGTGCGGCTCCCAGCATTCCAGATGCTGCAGCTGTTGATTCCTTCCGTATTTAATTTGTCGATGCTCAATAAAAAACGTTTCTTATGCATAAAATAATTCTGGACACAGATCCTGGTGTCGACGACTCCATGGCTATTGCCTACGCTTTGGCTCACCCTGATATCGAGTTGCTGGCGTTAACGGTTGTTTTTGGCAACATCAACATTGATTTTGCCACCCGTAATGCTCAATATGTGCTGGATGTATTGGGAGCAAATGATGTTGCTGTTGCAAAGGGCGCAGCTATTCCCAGTGTTCAACCACCACGACCGTATGCGGATTTTGTGCATGGTACAGATGGTCTGGGAAACGTGTATCCCGGAAGCGTGCCGGGCGTGGCTGCCACAGAATCGGCACTGTTACGGGCAGATGCGCGGCACTCGTCTATTGAGCCACTGGATGCTGCGGATTTTATTATCAATGCTGCTCGTGAGAACCCAGGGCAGATCACTCTAGTGGCGGTGGGGCCGCTTACGAATATTGCTGAAGCCTTGAGACGCGAACCTGCACTTCCTGAACTTGTGGCAGGCTTGGTTATTATGGGAGGCACGGTGGATGAGCCTGGCAATGTGTCGCCTTTGGCGGAGGCGAATTTCTTAAATGATCCTCATGCTGCTGACGCCTTGTTTGCAGTCCACTGGCCTGCAACCCTTGTGGGGCTTGATGTGACCCATAAAATTATGCTCAAAGATAGTCATTTGAAATCCCTTGGGGAAAATGCTGCCCTCTCCGGTCAGCTTATTTGGACCAGCAGTCGTTTCTATGTCGATTTCTATACGCAAAGTGGTGCTGCCAAAGAGGCGGTTGCCAGGGGTGATGAGCCACAATGTGCCATGCATGATGCTGCTGCGATAGCCTACGTGGTGATGCCTGAGGCCTTTACAACGGAAAGTGGGTCTGCCCGAGTCGTAGACGAGGGCATTGCAATCGGTCAGCTGGCATTAGATCGTAAAGGATATGATTACCCTCTGCCATTTTGGCAGAATCGCCCAGCAACGTCTGTCTGTATGAACGTGGATTCAGAGGCAGTCCGACAGAATTTTCTCCAAACTATTATTGACCATCACATAAGGTAAGGTAAACGTGAAGACACGAATTGGGGCTGGGCCGCTGTTAGTTTTGCTTTGCCCGGTGCTTACGGCTTGTAATTGGGTAGATTCCACAGGTGTGCAAGGTGTAGCGTCCAGAACTGAGGTTTTCCTTGACGATACCCCTGTGGGCTCTGCCGTGATCCTGGACGAGAAGTCCGAAGCCCGCATCGTGACCAGTCGGGGTGCTGCTACGTTCGATGAGCAGACTTATTCCTGGAGCGCTGCACCTTTAGAGCAAGGTGCGCTTGCCGCCTGTGCCAGTCAGGGTGGGTTTAATGCGAATCTTGCAGCCAGTAGTTTGGACAGGGCCTGCACCGATCCATCAAATTGTTCGGTGAGTTTTGAACGAGTCGCTACAACCGACGGTGTCTCTGAATTTTCATTGACTGCGCCTGAGCTTAAAGCCTCTGTAGGTTTGCGATACGGGTTAATCGTGCAGGATTCCACCGGCACTATTGATGCGCGTGAATACGACTTCTGCTTTGTTGCTATTAACGAGGCCCCAGATGCCAACGACGATACTTTCGTTATCCGCGAAGGTATCCGTGAAGTTTTCTCAATCAATTCAACAAACCTGCTGAGTAACGATACTGACGATACAGATGTCAGTAATACTGAATTCCGTATCCTTACCCAACCTACTGTTGATCCACAGTTTGCCAGTGTTTTCGCGTTGGGCGATGATGGGGCCTTCACCTACGAATCTAGCCTGACTGGGATTTTGTCAGATCAGATAGACACGTTTGAATACGCCCTCAGCGACGGTGTTTTTACCTCTACAGCACGTGTCACGTTAAGAATTGTTGCTAATAATCAGGCGCCGGAGCAACTTGATGATATCCCTGAGTTAAGCGCCGCCGCTGGTGAACCTTTTGCTGAAAATCTATCTTTGTACTTTGCGGATCCTGAAGAAGGCGACTTGAGTTTCTCTTTTGCTGTTGGGGGCGGATTACCGGTGGGCAGCAGGTTGAGCCTTTCAAGTAACGGGGTGCTATCCGGCACGCCTATTCTGAATGATGTTGGTTCGTATCAGCTTCAGCTGCTTATCAGTGATGGAGGGCGGGAGATAGAAACTCTGCTTACCCTTGAAATTGTTGAATTGTCTAATGCTGTAGCCAATACAGCCCCCGTGTATGTTGAAGATACAGTATTCGATCAGATTATATTTCTGGGTACGCCCATTCGTTCAGTGGTGCCAGAGTTCGAAGATGCTGACGATGATGAATTGACATTTTCAATATTTGGAACGGGAGTGTTGCCTGACGGGGTGACTATTGATTCTGATACGGGGTTAGTATCAGGGCGTCCGCTTGCACGAACCTGGGTTCGGGATTTACGTATTGAAGCGATTGACCCTTTTGGTGCCACAGCGGTTTCTGATTCTTTTTTTATTCGAGTGCGATAAGGTTTAATGAGTTCTGCTGCCAAGCGTTACCTGTTTGTCAAACATTCGGAAAACTGGAATGTGGACCGGTGCACCCGTTGGATGGAAGAAAAGCAGATAAACGTTGATTGGTGCTACCCGGTCAGTGATCAACCCTTTCCGGATCCTGAGAACTACGCTGGCATTATTGTGTTCGGTGGTGCGAACAGCGCGAACGATTGCGACTGCCATGATTGGGTCCGTCGTGAGCTTGTATTCGTTGAACAATGCTTGAAACTTGACATACCATATTTCGGAATTTGTTTGGGGGCACAAATACTGGCTAGAGTGTTGGGTGCAACGGTGCGTCCACACGATGAGGAAATCAAGGAAGTCGGGTTCTGTCGTGTTGATCCTGAGCCTGAGCACAGCCATTTTCTCGATGAGCCTCTTACGGTGATGCAGTGGCATTCGGAAGGTTTCGACATACCTCCTGGAACCCAGCGAATCGCTACGGGTGAGGAGTTCCCAAATCAGGCGTACAGCTTAAGTGAGAAAATTCTTGGAGTGCAATTTCATCCAGAGGTTAACGCCGAAGTTTTGGCAATCTGGCATGAGCGCAACCGACTTCGTAAGCCTGGGCAACTTTCCGATGACGATCGTGCACGCATGATGTCGGATGCTCACACTCATGATGCATCTGTTACGCGATGGTTGGATGGATTTCTAACGCAATGGACAGGTAGTTCATGATAAATTGCGAAGGATCAAGTGATGGTTGTCGGTATTGACGGCTATTTGAGCTTGTCTCGGGAGAGACCTGTTGGAAGAAACTAATAGCCTTCTACTCAATATATTCATTTATCTATTGGCGGGTTTGTTGGCAGTACCTAGCGCGAAAAAACTTGGACTAGGGCCTGTTTTTGGTTATCTGTTCGCTGGAATTATTGTAGGGCCTTGGGGTTTGGCTCTAATAAGAGATGCGGAGCACATTGAACTATTTTCTCGTGTGGCCACTGCGTTTATTCTGTTTTTGGTGGCTATGCAGGCGACACCGGCTCGTGTGTATCGTCTACTTGGCGATCTCATCTCTTTGGGAGTTCTGCAATTTTGCCTCACTACAATGGTAATAACGTTTGTTGGCATGCTGATAGGGCATCCTTGGCATCATGCTTTGGTTGCAGGTCTTGCGTTATCTATCTCTTCTGAAGCGGTCGCCAGTCACGCGTTTAACGAACGTTATCCAACCGGATCGCCTCTGACTGAAACTGGTCAGCAATTGCTTCTGACGCAAATGATGGCATTGGTGCCGGTCATAGTTTTCTTGCCGTTGTTGAGCTTCGACTCCATTGTAACTCAGGGTAGCCCATGGCCAAAAGTCGTCATGGGTTTGTTGGTTTTGGGAGCGTTTGGCATTTTTGGACATCTTTTGCTGAGACGTGTTTTTCGCTACGTCGTCGGTGTAGGGCTAAACGAGGTATTCGCAGCATTTGCCTTATTACTAATAATCGGTATGTTGCTATTAGTTCAAGCGTTGGATCTGCCACTTGAATTAGGTGCATTGTTAGGTGGTCTGCTACTGGTTCGTTCCGAATATGGTTCTGCAATCAGAATAGCTATCTTTCCATTCAGTGGTTTGCTTGTTGGGATGTTTTTTATCTCTACAGGTATGCAGATCGACTTTGCAACATTTCTGAAAAAACCGCTAGAAACTTTCGCTCTGGTGGCTCTGCTGGTATTTGTAAAAGCCTGGATTGTACGAAATATTCTCCGTTATTCCTCGGTGCCCAGGCAGCAGAGAATATGGCTTGCGACTGTGCTTGCGCAAAGTGGCGAACTGGCCTTTGTTGTCATAGCAATGGCGATTAGTTATCAGGCAATTCCAGAAGCCCTTGCAGCTCAACTTGTTCTGGTAGTTGCTTTATCAATGCTGACAACGCCGATGTTGTTGTTTTTTGCAGCGCGGCGCGATAATCTGCCCGCCCGACAGCAAACCGATACTGGCGTAGAGCAAGGTGCTACAGCCGATTCACAGGTGATTATTGCAGGATTCGGTCGAGTCGGACGGGTCATTGCTCGTATGTTGAGGGACAACGGCTACCGCGCTGTTATTGTTGATCACAACCCTGATAGATTTGCAGAAGCTCGAGCTGATGGATTTGTTGCTTTCTATGGCGATGCGCTCAGACCTGATTTGTTTGAGGCGGCTGGTGCCGAGCAGGCGGCCATATTGGTCATTGCCATCGATGATCCGGATCCTGCAGCTGAGCTGCTTAAAAGGGTGAAGCGGGAATATCCTCAGATGATAATTCTCGCCAGGGCGCTGAACACAGCTGATGAGCGCAAACTTATTGGAGTGGGGGCAGATCGAGCCTATCGGGAGACTTTTGAAACAGCTCTGTTGATGGGGGAGGATGTTCTGGAACTTGTGGGCATGAGTCCTTTGGATGCGCAAGCATTTGCCGAGCGTTATCGCGATGCGGCATCGGAATCCCAAGCGGCAACTGGATCTGGATTTGGACGTGGTGCTTGATCCTTTTTATGTCGCTCTTAAAAAAAGGGCGACTTATTGGAGTTGTGATAGAGGTAAGTCGGGCTAAGCTCATTAACGAGTCGCACTCCATATGTATTAAACTTTGCACGTAATTTTTGCAAGATTCATTCTGGGAGAGGGCAGGTTGTCATGAAAGGTAAAGACGTTGAAGCGATCACCAAGTTGCTGAAAGAACATGGTGTGGCGCTTTCGGCAGTGAAAGCCAACAAGCTGATGTTGAAAATTGGTTTGCTTGAAGAAGCTACTCGCGAAAGTACGACACGCCCGGGTGTCATTAAAAAATATAAGGTTTTGAGCGAGAAAGGTCTCGATTACGGTGTGAATGAAGAAAACACGCAGAGTCCCGACCAGACTTCACCGTATTATTACAAGGACAGCTTTCCCGAGTTAGCCAGAATTTTGCTTGAAGCTGAGCACTCAGCAGAATGATGGGATAGCTCCTGCTTCCAATATCTGTCTACCAGGCAGGTTCGTTAAGTTTTTGCGTCAAAAAAGGTTCGTGATACACTCGATCCAAGTGGCTGGAGGTCCCCTTTAAGAGGTACTTCTTCGGCCGAACCGTTGCCAATATATAGAGGATAGACACTATGACAATCACACGCTTGGGTGTTCTTGCCGGGATGCTGTTAGCAGCTTCTGCGGCCACGGCAGCCGACATAACACCTGCCGTCGTATTCGACATGGGCGGTAAGTTCGACAAGTCATTCAACCAAGGGGTTTATGACGGAGTTGAGCGTTTCAAGGCTGAAACTGGCATTGAATACCGGGAATTTGAAGTCACCAATGAAACACAGCGAGAGCAGGCGCTTCGTCGTATGGCTCAGCGTGGTGCGAATCCTATCCTTGGCGTTGGTTTTGCTCAAGCAGGCCCGATGGAAACTGTTGCTAAAGAATTTCCTGATACGAAATTCACCATTATCGATGGTGTTGTCGATTTGCCAAACGTCCAATCCGTTGTTTTCAAAGAGCACGAAGGTTCGTTTCTGGTGGGCCTACTAGCTGCTATGGCGTCAGAAAACAATATGGTCGGATTTGTCGGTGGTATGGACATCCCTCTTATTCGTCGATTTGCATGTGGTTATGAGCAAGGTGCAAAGCATGCAAACGCAACAGTTGGAGTCATTCAGAATATGACGGGTTCAACTCCTTCAGCATGGAATGATCCGGGTCGTGGAAGTGAGCTGGCCAAAGGCCAATTTGACCGAGGCGTTGACGTCATCTATGCGGCGGCTGGTGGCACTGGCGTTGGTGTATATCAAGCAGCTAAAGACGGTGGAAAACTGGCTGTAGGTGTTGATTCCAATCAGAACTACATGCATCCAGGCACTATGCTTACATCTATGCTCAAGCGTGTTGATGTTGCAGCTTATAATGCATTCAGCGAAGCTATGAACGACACATGGGAGCCAGGTTTTAAAGTTCTGGGTCTTGCTGAAGAAGGTGTAGGTTGGGCGCTAGACGAGCACAATGAGAATCTTGTTACAGCAGACATGAAGGCAGCTGTTGAAGTTGCGTCTGCAGCTATTATTGCTGGTGAAATCAGTGTTCATGATTATATGAGTGATAGCACTTGTACTTACTAGTCAGTTGCACGATCTAGAAGGGTATGCGGTGATGATTTGTCTGCTTGGAGTTAAACATGTCCAGGCGTATCAATGAATAATCCCGCTAATAGTCGAGATGGGGCTGCAGCAGCAGCCTCACTTGGCAGCGTGGAAGCGGCTTCCGGCTACGCAATTGAATTACGCGGTATATCCAAACGCTTTGGTGCAGTAAGAGCCAATAAAGATATCGACTTGAAGGTCAAGCCTGGCACGATTCACGGCATTGTGGGTGAAAACGGTGCGGGTAAATCCACACTCATGAGCATTCTCTACGGCTTCTACCAAGCTGATTCGGGGGATATTCTAATCAACGGTGAAGTGGTATCAATCCTAAGTTCTCGTGATGCCATTGGGGCAGGTATTGGCATGGTGCATCAGCATTTCATGTTAGTTGATACATTCAGCGTTCTCGAGAACGTCATGCTGGGTGCTGAAGAACACGCACTAATTTCAAAAAGCGCAGCCGATGCACGCAGGGAGCTAGAACGACTGGCAAATGAGTACCAGCTTTCTGTTCATATCGACGCCTTAATTTCAGAATTACCCGTCGGAGAGCAACAGCGCACTGAAATACTGAAGGCTCTGTACAGGAATGCTGAAATTCTGATACTTGATGAGCCGACAGGTGTCTTGACGCCCCAGGAGGCAGATCAGCTATTCCGTGTTTTAGAGGCACTAAAAGAACGTGGTGTCACCATCATCCTGATTACTCATAAGCTGCGTGAGATTATGGATATTACTGACACTGTCTCAGTACTAAGGCTCGGCGAGATGGTGGCGCACCTGAATACATCTGAGACAAGCATGAACGAGCTTGCTGAACTCATGGTCGGACGTAAGCTTGAAACACGCAATTACCATCGCGAACATTCACTGCCTAGCGACACCGAAACGGGTATCGACGTGGTGGATTTGGGTGTCATCGATAAAACGGGCAAGCAGCGGCTGAAAAAATTGTCTTTTTCCGTTAAGCGTGGAGAAATACTGGGCGTGGCGGGAGTCGCTGGCAACGGTCAAAGTATGCTGCTTGAGGTGTTGTCGGGTATCACCGAACCCACGACAGGCCGCTTTGTTATCAATGGGCAAGAGGTCACACCTGATAGTCCAGTCGGACCAGCCCAGATGAGAGCCTTAAAGGTTCATCACGTCCCAGAGGATCGACTAAAACTTGGGCTAGTGAAAGCTTTTACAGCCGCTGAAAGTTCAGTGCTTGGTTATCAACGAGCTCTGCACTTTAATCTGCGAGGATTATTGCAGCTCGATCGCATTCGCAATGCCTGTCGTGGACTGATGAGTGGCTTTGATGTGCGACCTGGCGATCCAAAACTTAAATCAGCTTCATTTTCTGGTGGAAATCAACAGAAATTGATTCTGGCTCGAGAGCTGGAAAAAATGCCTGATGTCTTGTTGGTTGGTCAACCGACGCGTGGCGTAGACATCGGGGCTATCGAACTAATACACGAGAAGATCGTTGAAATGCGAGATGGTGGTTGCGCCATTTTGCTGGTTTCGGTGGAACTGGACGAAATCATGGCATTAGCTGATCGAATCGTCGTCATGTACGAAGGCGACATTGTTGCCGAGATCAATGGACGGGATGCCGATAAGACTCAGCTGGGACTCATGATGGCCAACGCACACCAGGACGATGCTGCATGAAGATTAATACCAGTGGTATAGCGTTGCCTGGCTGGCTTGAGATAGGCGTCATTCCAATTCTCAACATCATCATGGCGTTGTTTTTTGCTGGATTGATCATGCTGGCAATAGGGGTTAATCCTTTTGAAGCTGTTGGCATTATGATCAAAGGCGCATTTGGTTACGATGAGGCTATCGGCTACACGCTTTACTACACCACCAATTTCATCTTCACGGGGTTAGCTGTCGCTGTCGCTTTCCATGCCAGCTTGTTCAATATTGGTGGAGAAGGTCAGGCTTATATTGGCGGCCTGGGTGTTGGGCTTGTATTTTTGGCGTTTGATGGTTATCTGCCGACATTATTACTGATACCTCTAGGCATTCTTGCTGCGGGAATTTTTGGTGCTGCTTGGGCATTTATACCTGCTTGGTTGCAGGCTTATAGAGGGAGTCACATAGTCATCACCACGATTATGTTTAACTTTATTGCCTCTTCAATCATGGTGTATTTGCTGGTCAATGTATTAATCAAGCCTGGGCAGATGTCGCCAGAATCCAGAGTATTCGACGAAGCTGCATGGCTACCATTCATGCATGAATTCCTTGCCTGGTTTGGGATAACAGTCACGCGCTCGCCACTCAATCTGTCGCTGTTTTTCGCCTTATTCTGCTGTTTGTTTGTTTGGATCTATATCTGGCGCACCCGTTGGGGCTATGAACTTCGGACTGCTGGCCATAGTGAAGGTGCTGCTCGTTACGCAGGCATTCGCCCCAAGACAATTATCGTTACTACCATGTGTCTCTCAGGTGCATTGGCAGGGTTTGTTGCGGTTAACGAAATAATGGGTGTTCATCACCGGTTGTTACTCAATTTCACGGCGGGTTATGGATTTACTGGCATAGCCGTATCGTTAATGGGTCGTAATCATCCAGTTGGCATCATAATGGCCAGTCTGCTGTTTGGCGTTTTGTATCAGGGCGGCGCAGAGCTGGCTTTCGAAATCCCCAAAATTACCCGTGAAATGGTCGTTGCCATCCAGGGTTTAATCATCTTGTTTTCTGGCGCACTGGCTTTGATGTTGCGCCCTTGGGTCGTGCACTTATACCTTAGGTTTCGATCTGTTGATGAGGTTGTATCAGCCTGATGGATACATTAAGTGCCTTTTTCGCGATTCTCGATGCGACGCTTCGCGTATCGACTCCTCTGATTCTTGCAGCGATGGCAGGATTATTTTCTGAACGATCGGGCATTGTGGATATCAGCCTTGAAGGAAAAATGTTATCTGCAGCTTTTGCTGCGGGTGCATTTGCTGCGGTAACTGGCAGTGCCTGGCTAGGTCTGATCGCTGGCATTCTGGTGGGTATTGCGTTGGGACTGTTGCATGGGTTTGCCTGTATTACACATCGTGGTAATCAGGTGGTCAGTGGTTTGGCTATTAATATTCTTGCGTCTGGGTTGACGGTGGTTCTGGGCATAGCCTGGTTTTCTCAAGGTGGACAGACACCGGCATTGGCAAGTGAATCGCGCTTTATGCCATTGAATTTACCGTTTGCAGACAGCGCGGGTTCCATACCCGTGTTAGGTCAGTTCTACAGTGACGTTATCAGTGGTCATAATCTGCTGGTATATGTTGCGTGGGCATCTGTGTTTTTGACGTGGTGGGTTGTGTATCGCACCCGATTCGGTTTACGAATGCGAGCTGTGGGTGAGAATCCTCTAGCCGTAGATACTGCTGGTTTGTCCGTGAGTGGTTTGCGGTATTCTTCAGTTGCTATTTGTGGCGGACTCGCTGGAATTGCCGGAGCGTACTTATCCACAGCTCAGAATGCGTCTTTCGTTCGTGAGATGACTGCAGGTCAAGGATATATCGCATTGGCGGCACTCATTTTTGGCAAATGGAAACCGCTCCCTGCGATGCTTGCCTGTCTGATGTTTGGTTTCCTTGACGCTATGGCCATTCGCCTGCAAGGCGTTGAGCTGCCTTTCATCGGCGAAGTTCCGGTGCAGGCCATTCAGGCGTTGCCTTACGTGCTGACCGTAATCTTGCTTGCTGGTTTCATCGGCCGCGCTACCGCCCCTAAAGCTGTCGGCGTCCCATTCCTAAAAGAACGATAGGGTCGGGCCATCGTAAGTTATTGATTATAATAATATTACTGCGCTAAGGGTGCTGGAATTTAGGCTAATATGCCTCATATACACCATTAAAAGCTACGTTTAAGTCAGTTGATAGCGCACATGTTCAAGCCAAACAATGTGGATGCCACACTGGCGGTCGGTAGCAACATCATCACTTAGCAGCAAAGGCGCCTCTCAAGACCTATTAAAACTGCCTTTAATCGAGTAAAAAGAGTTCTTTAAGGGCTAATAAGGGCCCCAGTTTTATAGAACTTTAAATGTTATCAACGCCTAATCGTGGTCCGACCCCATCGGGATGTTTGGTAGACTGGGGAACTGTGTGGCTTGTGTGTGAATTTAGAAAGATGAATAAAATTCTGTTGTCTTTACCGATAGACCAGAAAGTGGGTATTGCTTTCTCAGGTGGTCTGGATACTTCTGCTGCAATTGCGTGGATGCGGCAAAAAGGGTCTGTGCCTTATGCGTACACTGCTGACCTGGGTCAACCTGATGAAGATGACTTCGAAGACATCGCATTGCGCGCACGCGCTTATGGCGCTGAGGAGGCGCGCACCGTCGATTGTGTCGATGTTTTAGTTAACGAAGGCCTGGTCGCGATCATGTGCGGCGCGTTTCATATTGAAAGCGGTGGCAAAAAATATTTCAACACCACACCACTGGGCCGTGCAGTGACCGGCACCATTCTCGTTCGTGCCATGCAAGTCGATGATGTGAACATTTGGGGTGACGGTTCAACCTACAAAGGCAATGACATCGAGCGTTTCTATCGCTATGGCTTGATGACCAATCCGGACTTGCGAATCTACAAACCTTGGTTGGACCGTGATTTTGTAGCTGAGCTGGGTGGCCGTTCTGAGATGAGCGAATTTTTGATCGCCAATGGTTTCGAATACCGGGCGAGTAAAGAAAAAGCCTATTCGACAGATTCGAATATTCTTGGTGCTACGCACGAGGCCAAAGATCTGGAGTTTCTTGATCGGGGAATGCACATCGTTGAACCGATCATGGGCGTCAAGTTCTGGGACCCTTCTGTTGAAATCAACGCCGAAGAGGTCAGTATTACTTTCGAAGAAGGTATGCCAATAACGATCAATGGAAAAAGTTTTGAGTCGACAGTCGCATTATTTAAAGAAGCGAATGCTATCGGTGGGCGCCATGGATTGGGCATGTGTGATCAAATTGAAAATCGGATTATTGAAGCCAAAAGTCGTGGTATTTACGAAGCTCCGGGCATGGCTTTGTTGCATATCGCCTATGAGCGTCTGTTAAACGGTATCCACAACGAAGATACATTGGACAACTACCATATGCTGGGCCGCCGGCTAGGCAAATTACTTTACCAGGGCCGCTGGTTCGATCCGCAGTCCCTGATGTTGCGAGATACACTTCAAAAGTGGATTGGGCAGAGTGTCGATGGAACAGTGACGTTGGAGCTTCGCCGGGGTGATGACTATTCAGTGTTGAATACTGTCAGCGATTCCTTAACTTACTCGCCAGAAAGTCTTTCTATGGAAGTGGTTGAAAATGAAGCGTTCAGCCCCTTGGACAGAATTGGGCAATTGTCGCTTCGTAACCTGGATATTAATGATTCTCGAGCTAAATTACAGGGTTATGCACTCAAGGGTGTTCTACCCGCGGGCGATGCAATGAAGCAACTTATCAGTGATAAAAATTAAACTCACTGTAAGCATCGGACATCTAGTTTGAGTATTGAGAAGGAGAGTGATTCGGAAGCACTAGTGGTGGCTGAAAAATCAGGCGCCACTAGAGATGACTTTCACGAACTTTTTTTAAAAGACGTACCTTTGATGGATGTCAGAGCACCCGTCGAATTTGCAAAAGGTGCGTTTCCGGCTTCCGTTAACCATCCGTTAATGAGTGACGAAGAACGGCACTTGGTAGGTATTCGTTACAAAGAGTCCGGGCAGCAAAGTGCCATTGAGTTGGGTGCTGAGCTGATTACTCCATCATTACGTCTTGAACGTGTCGAGCGGTGGAAACAGTTTTATGAACAACATCCTGACGGTGCTCTGTACTGTTTCAGAGGTGGATTACGTTCACGAATAACTCAACAATGGTTAGCTGATGCAGGCGTACAGCTGCCGCTAGTGGCAGGTGGCTATAAGGCCATGCGGACCTTCTTGATTCAATCTCTTGAAGATCATTGTGAATCCATGAACATCACTTTGATTGGAGGTAGAACCGGTAACGGGAAAACTCTGCTCATCAATCAGATGGGTAACACCCTGGACCTTGAAGGCCTGGCAAATCACCGAGGTTCAAGTTTTGGAAATATGGGTTTAGAGCAGCCTAGCAACATAGATTTTGAAAATGCTGTCAGCATCGAATTGATCAAGTTGAGCAAGCAAGGAATCAATCAATTATTTTTGGAGGATGAGGCACGATTAATTGGAAGAGTCTGCATGCCGGAGGTTCTGGTAAAGGCTATGCAGAGTACGTCTATTGTCATCCTGGAATGTGATATGCCCTCTCGAATTCGAAACTGTATGGATGACTATGTGTTTGATTTGTTGAGTCGATACATTGATCAACTGGGACAACTCGAAGGCTTTCTTGCCTTTAGAAACCATCATCGAAGCAGTCTGTCTAGAATTCAAAAAAGATTTGGCTTGGAAAATTACCATCGTGCCCTGGAACTACTGGAGTCCGCTATGGACAAACATGAAAACCTAGACGATGTCAGCGGTTATGAAGAGTTTATTGAAATTTTGTTGCGTGATTACTACGACCCCATGTACGACTACCAACTTAGCAAAAAACTTGAACGTGTGACTTTTAAGGGAAGTGCCAAAGAGATACGTAACTGGGCAGCCTGCTAGTGAACACAACTCCGATTGTTAGAGATGTTTTTCTAATTGGGGGAGGGCATAGTCATGTGCTATTGATTCGGAAATGGGCCATGCGTGCATTGCCTGGTGTTCGCTTAACGCTTGTATCTAGCGATTCTCATTCACCATATTCTGGAATGTTGCCTGGTTTGATTGCTGGGCATTACACTTCCGATGAAATTCATGTTGATCTACGCCTGCTTTGTAGTTGGGCAGGCGTTCGATTTATTGAGGAAACAATGCTTGATCTGGATTTGGTATCTCGACAAATCCAATTTAAAAATCGTCCTCCAATGAGTTTCGATGTGTGTTCACTCGACACGGGTTCCACGCCAGATTTATCCGTCAAAGGCGCGTCAGTGGCTTCAACTCCTGTTAAGCCTGTTTACAATTTTCATAAACGTTGGCAAAGAATTTTGGAACGCGTTAACGCCAGCGATGCTGTTTCAATGTCGATTGGCGTAGTTGGTTCTGGTGCTGGGGGTTTCGAATTAATAACAGCCATGCGGCATGCGTTGCCGAATACCTTGGTTAAATGCCATTGGTTTTTAAGAGGTAAGTTACCGCTTCGTGGGCGTCCAAGTAAAGTGGGCGAACTGGCCAAAAGATCCGCTGAAACACAAGGTATTGAAGTGATAGCCGATGTGGATGTTGTTGAGGTTGCAGAGGGGGAGCTTCGAGCCACTGACGGTCGAATTTTTAAACTTGACGAGATACTCTGGTGCACCTCAGCTGTTGGACCTGACTGGGCTCGTCGTTCGGACATGGAGTTGGATGAGTGCGGTTTCGTTCTCACCAATCAATACTTGCAGAGCGTGTCTCATCCTTTTGTGTTTGCTACTGGAGATATCGGTACACAAAAAAATACACCCAGTGCGAAAGCCGGTGTTTTTGCAGTGCGACAGGCCCCTGTTCTTTATCACAACATTCGCCGTTATTTGTTGCAGCAGCCGTTAAAGTTCTATAAACCTCAAAAAGATTTTTTAAGTCTTATGGCCACTGGTGGAAAGCGGGCTATTGCAAGCCGTGGTCCGGTTGCAATCGAGGCGGATTGGGTCTGGCGTTGGAAGGATCATATCGACCGCACATTCATGCGTCGCTTTCGTGAGCTGCCTGCGATGAAAAACGGGAACTCACCAGTATTACCTGAAGCACTCAGGGATCCACAGCTGGGCGCGTTGACCAACAATCCTATGAAATGCAAAGGCTGTGGTGCTAAGGTATCTGCAAGCGTTCTGAACGATGTTATTCAGTCGTTGAGTGTTCTTCAACGCACAGATGTATTGTCGGGAGTTTCACAGGCTGTCGACACTGCTGTGGTGACATTACCTAGTTACACGCTAGTACAATCGGTTGATCAGATCAATGCTATCGTTGATGATGCTTATATTTTAGGCAGGATTGCAGCCCTTCACGCGCTTAGTGATGTCGTAACTGTTAACGCAATCCCTCATTCTGCGCAGGTTCTCGTTTGTCTGCCTACAGCGACAGAATCGATATCAAAACGTGACCTAACTCAGTTAATGGCAGGGCTGGTGAATGCACTTAATGAGGAAAACTGTGTATTGATTGGTGGCCATACCACTGAAGGAAGTGAGCTTTCCATTGGTGTTGTGATCAATGCAACTCAAACGGCAAACTCCAGTAAAAAAATATCAGCTGATCACAATTCAATGCCTGTGGACAATGACGTGCTTATTCTTACTCAAGGATTAGGTACAGGGACTCTGTTTGCAGGCTTGATGCAGCAAAAAGGTAAAGGACGGAATATCCATAAGGCCCTGGGACCCATGCAGACAAGCAATAGAGGTGCTGCCGAGTTACTAAGACAGCATGGAGCTTTAGGGATTACGGATGTAACGGGTTTTGGTTTATTAGGTCATCTCGATAGCTTGCTTCAGAGCTTCCCAAGTAACATTGGCGTACAAATCACGCTTGAGTCTGTACCTATGCTCGCAGGTGCGAAGGCTCTGTCCAAGCAAGGTGTGAGGAGTACTCTTTGGCCATCGAATAGCCGAATTCTTGATCGTGTGACAGTACCAGAGAGTGCTGACAAGGACCATATGTCACTGTTGTGTGACCCACAAACGAGTGGCGGGCTTCTTGCGATAGTCCCTGCTGAGCAACAGCATCGGATTATTGCAGCCTTGCAAGGAGCAGGCTATTCGCAAGCCTCTGTGATTGGTTCAATCAATTTGCAAGGCGGGTATCGGGTAAATTGATTTATTGCACATCGTGTATTAACGAAAGTCTCGTGTGGCCTGCTAGCTACTTTTCAGTGCAATTGCCAGAAGTCCAGCAAGTAGTGAAATAGTTGCACCTGTTGTCAGAATTGTCCTCAGCTTGCCGAACCAGGCAGGTAGAACTTTTCTCTTTACACCTTCCAAATCATAGGCGTACTGCAGGACAAAACCTGCAGCAAGAAGGGACAGCATCCAAGCTGTAGGCAGTAACAAAGCTGGCCAGGCGATAATACTGGGTAAGACGCTTAGGAGAAGAGGGCCCCAATGATGAAGTTGTGTTTTGCTATTTAGCAAGTTGCCCCAACGAACACCGCCTAAAAAACTGAGAATGATTGCGGCGTAGGCTCCCAGTGCGAATGCAGCTTTCTGTTGTATTGCATTACCAGACAAAGCATCCCCACTGTTTGACAGCAGAGTGCTCCCTAGCAATGTCGAGCCTAGCTCAGGTAGACAGACGAGAGCAGCGCAGGCGATGAACGGGATCAATCCTGCTATTCCAAGAACGAGCGCAGGTGTCGGAATGATTTGGGTTTTGCTTACCATGAAAATCTACGATGGAAGTAATGAATTTACCCATTGTAGGACATTTAATTTTGTTCAATTTGGCATAGCCACACAATGAATTTTACCTATTAGCGCTTGCACTCAAGAATATTGCAGTTGTGCCGTGGATTGTCTTAAAAATTGGCGGTACACTCATCCTTTGTTTTGTTCTTTGAGTTGGTGAAATTGCGTCATGGAATCAGGTCAGCCAGTCGAGTTACCTGACGACTACTACCTATCGAATTTCCATGCGCTTGCTGGTTTTGTTTATGAAACCTACCACGATCTCCTCCAGATATCAGAGCTTGATTGGTACAAAGCGTTCAAGCGCTGTGATGAATCAGCACAACGACTTTACGTACGCCTGCTAACACGAAAATCCTCTGTATTTAGAGTTAGTCGTCTGCGATACCCTGAAATTGCCTCCCTTCAATCTGCAGCTAGTCAATTGGCGATAGAAAATCTCGCTGTTATCGTGCCTCCTTGTTCGATGCAGGAGCTGATGGCAGCATTTACCAAGCCTGAGCTACTGAAATTACTAGACCTGAACGAGCTCAGGTCGAACTCGCGAGTTGATCTGGTTGAAAACATCATGAAATCGGATGAGGTTTATTTGCATCAATTTCGAGGAATACTGCAATCTGCCGATCAATGGATTTCGATTAGAGGGCACTCGTACTGGAATTTGTACAATCTGTGTTTCTTTGGAAATCTGTATCAAGACAGTAGTGAATTTGTGCTTAGAGATCTGGGTGCTGTCACCTATGAATCCTATCAAATCGCGCCAAATTGCAGAGCCTTTACATCTCGCGTTCAAATTGAGGCTCACATGAAATATTTTGAGTGTTCAATATTACTGGATACGATTAGCAGAGCATCGGTGGAGCAACATAAAAATGTATTGTGCGAGTTGCCGTCGGATATTCCTGGTGATAGCCAACTTACTCGCAGATTGGATCGTTTGCGTAACAGAATAGGTCGACAATTGGAGAGGTTGGGTGACACAAATGCAGCACTTATGCTTTTTAAGCAATCACAACATCCTCCAGCGCGAGAACGCCGTGTGAGAATTCTCCTGTCCGAGGGAGCGCTTGATCAAGCAAGTTCAATTATCAACGATATGACGACTAACCCCAGGGGGGAGTCCGAGTTGCAAGTAGCTGGTCGGTTGCTAAAACAATGGGCGAAAGTTAGTGGCTGTGTGTTGAAGGCCGAAAAACGTTTTCGTCCATCAACATCAACACTAATACTGAGACAGTCTGCATTGCGTGTTGAATTGGAGACGCGAACATTCTATTCAAAAATTGGGACCTGTTTTTATACAGAGAATCAGCTGGTGAATGGAGTATTGGGTTTGTTTATTTGGGACATTATATTTACGCCTATTGCAGGAGTTTTCCATAATCCATTTCAGCAGGCACCTTCAGATTTTTATGATCCCGAATTTCGGGAGCGACGTGCCGACATGTTGGACCAACGCTTCACCGAGCTAGATGATACATTACGATTCTGCGCACGAATTATGGAAAACTTTGAGATTCATTGGGGTAAAACGAACCCGATGGTTCGTTGGGCTGGAATCCCCTATGAACTGCTCTCGCTAGCGCTGCAACGTGTTCCAGCCGCACATTGGCGAGTCATGTTTGATCGTATCCTCAAGGATCCTCGTGAAAACATGGCTGGATTTCCCGACCTCATTCTTTTCAGAGGGGATGATTCGTATTACGAGTTCATCGAAGTAAAAGGCCCGGGCGATACCATTCAGCAGAACCAGCTACGTTGGATGCAATGTTTTTCAAAAAACCGAATTCCCTGCCGTGTAGTTAATGTGCGTTGGGCTGAGGTAATTCCGAGTATTGGATCTGCATGAGTCGAGAACTCGAACTTCGGGTTTCGGTTACTGATCTGGCTAATTTTGCCTGTCGTGAAGGCGACTTGATGCCTATGGGGGTGGCTGGCCCCACAGCTCGAGAAGGTATTCGAGCCCACAAAAAACTTCAGAAATCCGCCCTTGAATCGCTTGTCTGTACCCTTGGTGAAATCGATAGCAAAGGCCCAGATGCTGCTGCCAAGCCGGATAACGTTAATTCGTATACCTCTCTTGATGTTGAAGTCAGCCTCGACTGCTTAACTATTATTGACGATACGTCCGTAGTGCTCCGTGGGCGAGTCGATATTATTGATTTCCGGGTGCCTCGCTTAAGTGAAATTAAAACGACATTGGTTCCTGTCGAGCAAGTTCCTGCGTCAAAGCATGCTATTCAATGGGCCCAGCTATACCTATACAGTTACATATTTCTGAATTCTGTTATCTCTGATGGGCCATCGCAAGATGTGATCGAACTTGAGCTTTTGCATTTCAATATTCGCGCGGACACAACTTCTGCTGAGCGGCGCACTGTTAGCAGGGACGAGGCATTCTCATTTGCCACTCGTGCGCTTGAGTGCTACGTACGTTGGCTGAAGCGTATAGACGACTCCTTTGAAAGGCTTCGAACTAGCGCACGGACACTCGATTTTCCATACGTGACTTTTCGTTCGGGTCAACGTGATATGGCTGCTGCAGTTTTTCGGGCTATACGCGATGGGGAAGGGCTTCTTTGCGAAGCGGCCACTGGCATTGGTAAAACTATAAGCACCTTGTTTCCAGCTAGCAAGGCCATGGGGGGCGGTGAGATCAAACAGATCACGTACCTTACTGCAAAGGTTGCCGGTCGGCTGATTGCTCTGCAGTCATTAAAGCAAATGCAGAGCTCAGGTTTAAGGATAAGTGCTATTCAGATACGGGCTAAGCAGGTAACCTGCTTTTGCAGTAATGGTGGCTGTGACCGTGACGAGACCGGACGTTGTCCGATGACTCTTGGTTTTTTTGACAGGCTACCTGAAGCACGAAAAGAACTCATCTCCATGGGCATCATAGAAGGTGAGCAACTAGATGAAGTTGCATGGCGATATCAACTATGCCCATTCGAACTTGCTTTACAGATGCTTCCTTGGGTTCATGTAGTTATTGCAGACTACAACTACGTTTTTGACCCACTAGTACGCCTTGCTCATTATTCTGAATCACGTATGGATTCAGTTTTACTCATTGATGAAGCACATAATTTAGTTGATCGATCCCGTGAAATGTTTTCTGGCCACCTTTCGCGTGAGCGTTGTCTGGATGAGGCTCATGCGTGTCGGCTAACTCACCCGTTGGTTACGCGTTCACTTGAACGGTTAGCAAATGCAATGTTGCTGCATGTACGTAGTCATGATGGTGTTGAGCTGGTTAGTGATGAAAACGATACTAGTATTGCTAAAGCGGCTGCAAATACAATAGAGGAAATCGCAGCCTGTATGGGGGAGACTCCACCGCTGCCTGAATCGAGTTCGGATATTTTCCGTATGCTATGCCGATACGTCGTTATCGACGAAATATTTTCCTCTCAACATAAATCGATTACAGAGGTGTCACTCCGGGGAAGGCGCAAAGAAGTAGCCATTACTTTGTACTGTCTGGACGCATCGAAGGCGTTGGCAAAGCAATTCAAAATGTATAAGTCGAAAGTCGTTTTCTCTGCGACCTTGCGTCCTTCTATTTTTTACCGAGATACGCTGGGATTACCAGAAAGTACGACACAACTACAAATCACTTCACCTTTTGATCCAGCACGAGTGAATCATACTGTTGTGGATTGGATTGATACGCGATATCGCAAGCGCAAAGATTCACTGCATAAACTGGTTGACCTAATCAAGTGTCTTGGTGAAAAACAGCACGGCAACTACCTCGCGTTTTTTCCGTCTTACGCCTACCTTGATCAAACATACGCTGCCTTTTCTGATGCGTATCCAAACATAGCAACATGGCGTCAGCATCCACAGCAAAGTAAGGACGAGCAAAACAAATTATTGAATCGCTTAAAGGAACCAGGTCACCGTATTGGCTTTGCAATTTTGGGTGGAATATTTGGTGAGGGTATCGACTACCTAGGTGGCAGTTTGATTGGTGTTGTTATTGTTAGTTCGGGGCTTCCGGGACTGGATGTTAAAACGCAGTTGGTCGCAGATCACTATCGCCAACAAGGAAATGACGGCTATGATTTTGCGTATCGCTATCCAGGTTTTTCCCGAGTACTGCAAACTGCAGGGAGGCTGATACGTAGCGAAAGTGATAGTGGTGTGATCGTACTCGTCGATGATCGATTCAAACAGCCTTTTTATCGAGCCCTGTATCCTGAGACTTGGCAGGTAGCTTATCCAGAAAACTTAGGCGCTCTACTCACAGAGGTGACGAGTTTTTGGAGCCGTCTGCCCGATAAAATCGGGCAGACACTCGACTGTTAATTTAAGCCTTCTTAGTGGTTTTGCGCACAGGCTTCTTAGCGATGGCCTTGCGAACAGGTGACTTAGCTACCGGCTTCTTGGCCACTGCCTTACGTGCTGGCTTCTTAGCAACAGGCTTCTTAGCGATGGCCTTGCGAACAGGTGACTTAGCCACTGGCTTTTCGGCTACTGCCTTACGCACTGGCTTTTTCGCAACAGGCTTCTTAGCGACGGCCTTACGCACTGGCTTTTTCGCAACAGGCTTCTTAGCGACGGCCTTACGCACTGGCTTTTTAGCAACAGGCTTCTCAGCAACTGCCTTGCGAACAGGTGACTTAGCTACCGGCTTCTTGGCGACTGCCTTACGCACTGGCTTCTTAGCTACTGGCTTTTTTGCGATCACTTTCTTTACGGCTGGCTTGGCTGTTGTTTTCTTAACTGGCTTCTTGGCCACCACTGTTTTTACGACTGATTTTTTCACGGTTGGTTTCCGGACTGCTGGTTTGGCAGTGGACTTAGGTGCCGCGGTAGCCTTTCCAGCAGATGACTTTTTTCCAATGGTCTTCGGTGAAGTAGTAGTTGATTTACTTGTTACTGATTTCTTTACAGCTTTGGTTTTCATCAAACAGGACTCACATTATTGCTTTAAGTGTGTAGTCGCACAGCAAATAACGTACACATTTAGCAATACGTAATAGAAAACAGGAATTATTTTTATATATTTCGCAAATAATACAATTAATTTAATGCTCAACCTCTAAGTTCGCATATCGAGGCACTTTGTTTATACATATATAAAAAAAATAGAGTTATACCCATTTGGGCTAATGTCTTGGTGATCCGGATGAGTCATACTACTCGTAACAGCAGGGTAGGGTTTCCTATTAAGGCAGGTGAAGTTGTATTTCCGGTGATTCGTGGTTTGAGTCCTCTAACTATTCTGCCTAGTATTTTTATGCATCTAGCGAAAAATGGAATTTTTACAGTTGTGTTGTTATGTTTAATCTGTATTTAGGGAGGTAATTCGGATGTTGATTCTGAGCAGACGGATGGATGAATCGATTGTAATTGGGGATGAAGTAACCATTACCATTCTTAGTGTGAAAGGCAAGCAAGTTAGAATAGGTATCACCGCCCCACCAGATGTCAGTGTTCATCGGGAAGAGATCTATCAGCGTATTCAGGCGGGTGAACCTGCTGTAGAAGCTGATACTCGGACGGAAGATGTACTGGTAGAAAAGTGATAAGCCGTTTGGTGCTTATGTGAAGGTAACTCGCGCTGAATGAGCCAATCGTTAAGAGTTCTCTGGTAGGTACAGCGGCTCAAGAAAACTGGTGGTCCCTGTAAAAGCAGATATATTAGCAAATCACATAGATTTGTTGAATATTCTGCTTTTTTTTTTGGCTTTGGACAACGTTTCCACGATAAATGCGGCAACCTGGCCTTCACAAGCCAAGCTGCCGAAGATACTAAGGTCTCAAACTTTTAAAGAGAGTGTTTGTCTAACTTTAAAGATTCAACGTCTTCAGATTTTGAAATACCTTCATTCGTGACAACGCCAGTACTCGCTTTTGTTGGATCAAAGTACTTTTCCCCAACTCTCTTAAGATCATCCAAAGACACTTCTAATATGCGCTGACGGAACAGTCTTCGACGTTCAGCTGTTCTGTCAAATAATTCGGCTTGGAAGGTGCTTCTTGCTTCGCCAGCTGGAGAGCCAGGCTTGTCAATTCCACTGATGACGTTGAGAATGGATTCTTCGAGTTCCCGTTCCTCATGCTTATGAGTTTGCAACCATTCTATTGAGGCATCAAAGTCAGCGAGTGTTTCTGTTAATCGAGGATCTCGATAGCTGTAAAAACGAAATGAAGCAGTGTCTGAATCCTGTGAGGCTCCACCACCATAAGCTCCGCCAGTTTCACGAATAGCTCGATGTAGGAACCCATTGCGTAAAAATGGCCCCAGAACTGCCAAAGTTGCAGAGTCCTCGTGCGCTGCAGGTACGGTTGGATAAGCCTTAGCGCTGAAATTGACTTCTGTGCTGGTAGTCCAAAGCTGCCTTGATTGTTCTCTTACCGGGGCAGGTGAGAACGCCTCGAAACCGTCAGCTACCGGACTAGCTCCAAACGCGCTGCCCATACTACTCAAGACCGTAGAAATATTCTCTTCTTCAGCCACCACCATGAATTGCCGTGGAGCTTCCCGCATTATTGAGTGAATAGCAGCCATTTTTTCACACAATTCTTCAAGGGCTTGAGGTTGTTCGAGTGAATCATCGAGTGCCTTAATGGCTTTTATTCCCGCCAGACCGTTAAGTTGGTGAGAAAGTCTGATGGTTGGGCTCATCCCACTCGCTGCAGCCATCATTGCAAGCATGTGTCCACTGCCGGTGATACTTTGCTCACGACCCGCGCGAGATTGAGAAACCAGTTCTCTGATGCGACTGGTTTCATCGAACCGAAGGTCTACCAGCGTGTCGAGCATCAAGCCAGATAGTGCATCAGTGTTTCTGAGTAGCGCTTTGCCGCGAACAACCATATAACCTTTTACTGCCTGTTCGTCATCCACGGCACCTCGTTGCATTATGTAGGTTCCAATGCCACCCGTCACTGCAGCTTGCTCAGTTTGAGTGGCAAGGTAGTCTCTTCCACCTGATCCCAGCTCTGCTGCAAAACTTGTATAGAGAGGCAAAATAGCCTGAAGTTCAGGTTCCAGTTGTGGCAAGTCTACAACAACGTGCTGATAAACGATTCCATTGGTTCCTTGCGAGTATAGGGTTGCAGGTGCTCCATGTATTATTGCGCTATCAGATGTTGGAATATGCATATCGATAGGAACATCGGACAACGTGACTTTAGGCAGTATTTCAGGGTCGTCTTCTTGTACCTGACGCTCAGCCAGTGCTTGAGCACGCTCGACAATGCGTTTTTTATCAGTATCTGACAACGCAGCCTTCATGGTGGCTAAACGCTTTTTCTCTGCGACAATCCGCCGTTCGCTAATCGCTGTATCTGGCTCCATAGTCATGGTTACGCGATGCGGGTTGTCCAGCAACAGCTCCTTAACGAGGTTGGCTATGAAGTTGGGTTCCAGGCTTGCCAGTCGAAGACGCTCTAATGCTGGGTCAAGGTCAATGGCGGCGAGCGTATCACCACGCTGCATGGCAGACGATAAACCACTGAGTACAAGTTGCAATCCGAATGGCATGCCGTCACCTCGAATTTCTCGTTGACTCAGCTCAAGTTGGTGCAGCACTGCATCAACCCGTTCTTGTGGAACGCCATCACGTGCAACGGATTCCAGGACGTCGAGGACCAGCTTTTCCACAGCGAGTGTTTGGTCAGGATTAGAACCTTCTAAGCCGCAGGCAAAAACCATTTCACGGTTACTGTCTTCCAAACCACAAAGCGGAGACGGGGAGTTTCCAAGGTCACTCTGTTCCAAAACACGCATCATTGGTGAAGCGCTGTTATCAAGAAGTACGCTGGACAGGAGGTGCGAACGCAAACGATCATCCAGATTGATGCTCTCTCCTAGAAGCCACGAAACTACAATGTGGGTTTTATCCGCAGTGTCCTGTTCCTGAGTTGCATATGATTCCTGAACTCGGATCGGCGAGTGGTATCGCTTGGCAGGCTCAACTTGAATGGTGCGATCCAGCTTTTCGAAACGATTTAGCACTTGCTCTTCAAATCGAGTTTGCAAGACATCAGGTGCAATATCGCCATAAGTCATAAATACGGCGTTGGACGGGTGATAATGCGTGTCATAAAAAGATTTTAGTTGCTCATAGCTCAGGTCAGGTATGTCTTCTGGGTCTCCACCGCTATTGAAATGGTAGGTGTTATTCGGGAACAGATATTTGGACAGGGACTGCCAAAGGATGCTCGTGGGAGCGCTCATCGCGCCTTTCATTTCATTGAAAACGATACCTTTGAATACGAGATCGGTTTCAGGATCGTCGGCTTGCTCGAATTCAACTCGATGTCCCTCTTGCGCAAAGTCCAATTCATGGAGGCGTGAGAAAAATACTGCATCCAGATAGACATCAAGTAAATTAAAATAATCCTTGCGATTCTGGCTTGCGAAAGGGTAGGCGGTCCAGTCGCTAGAGGTAAATGCGTTCATGAACGTGTTCAATGAGCGACGAATCATCATGAAAAATGGGTCCCGAACAGGGTATTTTTCACTTCCACAGAGCACTGTGTGCTCCAGAATATGGGCAACACCTGTGGAATCTGTAGGAACCGTTCTGAGTCCTACCAGAAACACATTTTCCGGGTTGTCCGTGGCGAGGTGCACATGTGGAGCGCCTGTCGCGGAGTGAATGTACTCATGGACGTCGATATTTAAGGACTGGATATGCTCGCTTCTTACGTGAGTAAAAGCTGGATGGCTGGCCGGCATATTCATAGATGTACTGGACTCCTGTAGAAAGGGATGCTCACAATGTGATCGGTTTCAAGCAAGATACTTATAAGTACGTTATGACGGCGACTAAGTCGCCGACAAAAGGTTAAGAGTGGGGTCTTTTATGTTGATACGCAAGCAATAGGGTCCTGTGTTTTCGATTTTCGCAATCTTAATGTCATGTTGCCGTACTGATATCATTTAAGTGAAACTCATAATCTTAGTGCTTGCCACACGTGCTGGTGCAATTCACAGCTGGTATTCAAAGGATCTTTACGTCGGGGCTGTGCTGCTGTCTGAGGCGTATGAATTTGCCAGTAGAGTGCAAACTCATGTGTCCGACCATTTCAGCGAATTTGGAGTCATGCCCAATAGCAATGCTGAAGCGGATTTTCCAAGTGCCGATGGTCCCTGGCATGTCGTGGCCACCACGGCGTAGTTGACAGGCTGATTCGAGCCGATGCAAAGGCAAGGATGTAAACGGAACAGGTGTGTTTCTGATGGCAAAAAGTCTGCAATTTTTTCTATCGTGCACTTACAGTTAACATCGGAGGGAGCTGGAACGCTCTCCCTTTAAGCACGGATTTGTGCCTACTCCAATTTAAGAGTGCCCATTACAGACGGATCGTCGATGGTGCTATCCACATCAGTTGTGCTGCGAGAGGGGTGTTTCCAAGCCCACTTAGAATCTCGATCGTCACCGCCATCATCGTCATTGATTTGTAGTTCAAAACCAAATACTGCGTTTGTATCGATGCCGGCAGAGGCTAAATCAATTTTTAATTCGTACACATCTTGCTCAAAGTGTGCGGTTCGAATTCCACGTGGGCCAATACCTGGCCCGGTGGCAAAAGTAACGATCAACCCTGTTGGCGAAGAGTTAGGGCCAGCGACGTCGCCTCTGTCTGCCGAGCGCTTATCTACACCGGGTAATCTGACAGGGAAAATCCGATGATAGTCATCAGCACCATAATTGGTAGATTTACTGTTATCTCCGTCCAGAAAGAGCTCGAGGCTGTCGTCTTGAGTCAGATCTGAGAGGGAATCCCTTTGACGATCACCATTGTCATCAACAATTACCACTACATAAAGGTGAGTGCCGTCGTGCATGGCAGCCCAACGGCGGAAAGGCGCGCCGTCTGGGCTTTCGGCATCAATATCGATAATCAGGTTGTTTATTAATAGCGGTGCTCCACTGCCATCAACTTGAATTGCAGCAGCCCATTCACCTGTCAATTGCCCATCACTGTCTATAGAAACATCGTTACCATCGATTTTCGGTGCCTCGCTTGTAGCAATTCTTGGTACAACCGTATCGGCTTCAGCCGTAACAGGGTTCAGAGTTGTCTCTGCTGGTGTTTCTGGAGTTAGAAAAATGGCGGGGCCCGTCGTCAGGCTCTGATTAGCCTCTGCCACAGTCTCGGCTTCAGAGTCGTCTGATGCAGGCGTATCAAGTTGATTGCCACCAGCATTGTTTG
>JBLIIE010000005.1:0-72815 GCA_047634635.1 Granulosicoccus sp.
CAATAGGCTCCAGAGCTACCGCATTAACCCGAGTTCCCTGCACACCTAATTCAGCTGACAATGTTCGAGTGGCAGAACGCGATGCAGCTCTTGAAGCCGAGTAGACAGTCATATCAGGTATACCCAGAACGTCAAGACCCGATGGATTGAAAACGATAGAGCCCCCTTCATTCATCACAGGTGTCATGGCCTGTACGAGATAGCGTTAACCGATACGTTTGAGGTACTAAGATCTTCCTTAGCCGCTCTGAGCCGTGATTCATCTTGGCCAGTGATAATCAGCTCTTCTATGCCTTCTTTGATGAAACGTTCTGCAATCGCTCGCCCAATACCTGTCGTAGCACCAGTTATGACCGCTGTTTTACCTTGTAATTGCATTTTATTTTCCGTATATTTACTTTACTGATCGGTAATTTATATGCATACGCTTGTAGAGTCAAGCATTTATCTGCATAACGGTAATGTAAATGAAAAAAACTATCATAAACACCAAACGCTCAAAAGGTCGGCCGCCTAGTATCGATCACACGGCAGCTTTGGACGCAGCAGTCTTGACATTCTGGGAGCACGGCTACGACGGCGCGTCTTTGACCGATTTGACCCAGGCGATGAAGCTTTCGCGCCCGAGCCTATACGCGGGATTTGGGGATAAATCAGATCTGTTCATCGCCTCCCTAGAACGCTACGACAAGACAATTGGATGCAATTCTGTTAAGGCATTCGAGAAGGTTGCCTGCATCAAAGAAGCTGTTCGAGCGTTTCTGCATGCATCCATTGAATCTAATACAGGGGCTGGCCGTCCTTCCGGTTGCCTCTTTGCCAGTAGTGCATCAACCATGGCCGAGAGCAATTTAGATGTCCGTAAGTTGCTGAGAAAGATATTGAAGCAAAGTGAGCAACGTCTGACTCAGCGTTTTGCAGCGGAACTCAAATCAGGCGTATTGCCAAAGGAGCCGGCACCGTCTGCTCGGGCGGCGCTAATGATTGATTTGATGAGTGCCCAAGCAATTCGCGCTCGATCAGGTGAATCGCGTAAAGAGTTACTAGCCGGGCTTGATGCGCGAGTTGCTGCAGTGCTCGCGTCTCGATAGGGATGTACTCGGAGCCATTAGTGAGAACAACAACGAGTATAATTTAGAGGCTTTGTACTTCTGTGAGAAGTTATTTCATAATGGACGATTAAGGTTACACCACTAGCGTCCAGCGTCGAAGAGGCGTTGATTGACCTTGTGAATTGAAAACACGGGCTGTTTGCAATTCTCTGCAATGAAGGTGAGCCTTTCTATGAGCTCGCCGACAGTCAGGTTCTTCACGCTGCTAATCGGCTCAAATAGGAGTTCAGCTGGGGTCCATGACCCAAGGCTTGTCAGTCGCTTACCCGCTATGCAACGGAGTGGACACTTGTTCTGGCCAATAGTTTCGACCGCTTCGACACGAATATCGTGTACGTGATTGTCAAAATAGTTGTAGGAATAAACAAAGCGATCACCGAGCTCGAATTGAAAATCATCAAGAAAAATCTCGTAAGGGTTAACGGCAAAATTGGCACCACTACGCCGATAAATACCGTAGTTTTTTGCATAAATGCGAAAATGGTGAAGATTGTCATCATCCCATTCCATGGCAAGTTGAATGATGTGGTGAAACTGAGCAAGCGATGTAATGCCAGAGAGGTGCAGACACTGCCACACCATCGGACTGACCCCTCGTAGGGCAATCTTAATCGTGTAAAGCGTAATCATCGCAGACCGGAAATGGATTCAGATCATTCACCGATAAAGCACGGGGAGACGTGCCGTCAAGTGCACCCCCATGTATTCTATGCTCTCCAGTCACACTGCAATCGTTTGTTTCGAAGCCGATCGCTGCTTGAATTTGGAATTCGCCATGCACAGGTTAGAAAGTTACTTACCAAAAATCTGTAATGGAATCTGTGCAGTAACTATCCAGTTCGGCGCATCCACTATCTCACTTATTTTTAGATCAACGATAGCGCTACACAAAAGATATGCTTGTGGACGTGAAAGATCTTTTGTCTCAACAAGCCAATCGATCATTTGCCGCACCGCATTCTGAGAGTTGACGTATAGATCGGGGCCATGCGCCGTTGTACCGAAATGTCCCGCCGTATCTGTTTTAGTCATTGGGCTTGGTCGGATGTATTGCAGCTCCTTGACACTAGAATTCTTTTTGATATTGAAACGCATAGTGACGGTCATCGGACATTCTATACCCGTTCCGCAGACCTCCCCCTGCCCCTGATTGGCATGACAATCTCCGGTTGAAAACAGCGCACCGGGTGCCAACACAGGAAGCCAAAAAATCGTGCCTGTGGTTAGATCTCTTACATCCACGTTACCACCATTTTCTCGAGGCGGTATCGTGTTTAACCGACCTGGCTCGCGCGGTGCAACACCAACACAGCCTGGCATTGGCTCAAAGGGAAGAACAATGTCGTTAACACCGAAATGGCAAAGGTCGCCATCAAGCTCCCATACATGGAAATGCGGCTCTTTAAAATCGTCAGCCAATAAACCAAAGCCCGGTCGAAAAGCCGTCCACCCCCAGCCTTTGTGTTGCATGTCCAGGATTTCAACTTCCAGGGCATCACCGGGTTCGGCACCATTGACATAAACCGATCCATTAAGCGCATGCACCTTGCTTCGATCCACATTTAGATATTCACGGATCGTGGATTTTTTTGAGTATTGTCCACTGGCTTCTAGGCACTCAAAAACAACAGTGTCGCCAGGCTCTATAACCAACCGAGGTTTCACCGAATTATCCCAAAAAGGCTGCGATATGCTGTCGTCCAGATAGTGTGTTTTCATAGAGCTCATAGCCGTAAGAAGGGTTTTTCGCACATTTCGTGCAATTTGCGTGGATTATAACTGCTTGATCTATAAAGGAGGGGTAGCCACCATTCGTGACAAATCAGACAATTTTTAGATCATATTGTTGTTTTAATTAGTATTAATTTCCTGAATTCTTATTTTAAAACAGCTGTATTTTGGTAATTCCTGCAGTTTTACGCTTCTTTCGATCTCATCGGTACCCTATTTGGGCGAAAACACCATTTCAAACCCATTTCAGGAGTCGCTTACTGTGGCACCAATTCACGATACCGCTTATCCAAGACTGGACAGCGCACTCAGCTCGACTGAGTTGAACAGACTGTATTCCATCACTCACAAAGAAAAAACGTGGATAGAAAAACAGCGCATCACACAAACCTTATTACTCGATGCTATTGTCTATTTAAAGGTGTTTCAGTGCCTGGGCTATTACCCTCCCCCATCCACTATATCCGTACAGGTTTTTCAGTATATTGCCAGCAAGCTTTAGCCTGATTCAATTAATTCGATCAATCGCCTGGAGATACTATACCGGTGGAGCTCAAACGGCTGCTTTTGAGAAGCTCCGATCACCTCGGAAAACCTGCTTGGCTCAAACGGTTGCGTAGCTCGTTCAACTTCTCGAGGTCTTTCAAGGGAACACGGTCAAGGTCAGTAAGGCCGGTATCTGGCAAAATGGCTTTGCAGGCTCGGACCGCGTCGGCAGCTTGTTCGTGCTGATCCAGCGCCACATGGCTGGCGGACAAGACAAAGTGGGCGAAGTACCAGCGGGGCATACGGTGAATAGCGCGTTCAGCCCATTCGATTGCGACCTCGTATCGCCCGGCCATATAATGAGCTAAAGCAAGACCCGAAAAACGGAAGAAAATGCTTGGGTCCAATGGGTTGGACCGGATGGCGATTTCTTGGTTAGTAATAGCGTCATCCGAGCGCCCCAAGATGCCCAAAAGCGTGCCAAGACTGCCATAGGCTAGTGAACAATTTGGGTTCAACGTAACTGAGCGTTCTAGAGCCGCCAACGACTCGTCGTATTTGAGCAGCCCCCAGCAACTGATCCCCAACGCCCAATGGGCATATTCGTTGCGATCATCCAATTGTGTGGCGCGCCGAGCCAATACGTAGGCCGTTTCCATGGCGGGCCGGACGTCAGGAACAAATCCCATGATAGCGACGTGGTGGTTGATCAGCGACAGAATCATGTTTGCCTCAGCGCTTTCCGGATCTAGCGCTAAGGCGCGCTCCAGCAGGGTCTTGGCGTAGGCATAGCTTTCCGGATTGAAGTCATAGAGCAGATGCCAGGACCGCATCGTCAGTTCCCACACCGTCAGGTCAGGCCGTGGGCTGCGCTCTACTGGCTCTTCGATGGTGGTCAGATGCACTGTTGTCTGGATCGACGCCACCACATTACGCGTGATCTCGTCTTGCAGATCGAACACATCCTCAAGTTGGCCATCGTATCGTTCGGACCAGACGTGCCCTCCTGTCAGCCCGTCGATCAACTGCGCCGTGACGCGTACCCTGTCGCCTGAGCGCCTGACGCTACCCTCAAGGACAAACCTGACGCCCAGTTCTTTGGACACCCGCCGGACATCCACGTTTGTTCCTTTGTAGGTAAAGGTCGTGTTGCGCGCGATGATGAATAGCCACGGCGAGCGTGACAGGGCGGTGATGACATCGTCGCTGATCCCGTCAGAAAAATACTCCTGTTCGGGATTACCAGACATGTTTTCAAAGGCCAAAACTGCGATGGATGGCTTCTCTGGCCGCGACGAAAATTCAACCGCCAGATCGGAACTAGCGGTTGAAACGGGGATCAAAACATCGCGCAACTCCAATTTCGACGACACGCCCACCTTTCGATAGATCGTTGCCAGATGCGTGCGCACGGTAGACGGCGCAATGGACAGTGTCTCCGCAATTATTTGATAAGTCGCTCCTTGCGCATAGGATTGTGCGATCTGCAATTCCCTTGGGCTAAGATCGACCAGCTCTGACACGCTTAGTGCTCCGCTAAAATATCTTTGAGGGCCAGTGTGGGCATAGTGGTCGCAACAAGCAATCCTGCAAATGCTGTAGTTTGAATACTGCACGAAAGCGGCTGAATTTACATCATCTGCATGATACCTGGCATCTGAGCTATTGGCCTAGGCTGACGTCTGTGGAAACAACATGAAGGATTTTCTGATGTCACAATATGAAACTGCACAGGCCTTTTTCGAAGCTTGCGAAACCGGCAAGGGCTGGGACGGTTGCAAGTCTTGGTGCATTGAAGGGGCGACCTTTTCATGCCAGGCAGATGCCCTCGCCGATACGACGACACTCGCCACCTATGCTGATTGGATGAAGGGTCTTTTGACGCCGGTCCCGGATGGACGTTACAAACTTACGGCCTTCGCGGCGGACGAGGCGCGCGGCACCGTTGTTGCTGCGGCGGAATTCCATGGTACCCAGACCGGTGCGGGTGGTCCTGTTGCGCCGACCGGAAAATCGGTGGTGTCCGACTACGCGTATGTCATGCAGTTCGAAGGCGACAAGATCAGCCACATGACCAAGATCTGGAACGATGTACACGCCCTGCGCGGGCTTGGATGGGAGTGACGCGTTGGCGTATTCTTGGCTTGCTGTTTCTGGCCCGTATCAGTCTTGGGCTTCAGTTTCAGACAGTGGCTTCTGTAGGCGACGACCTCGTCGTCGCCTTCGGGCTTGATTATACGGGCATCGGTTTCTTGATCGGCCTGTTCATGGCACCTGGTCTGGTTCTGGCGATGCCTGCAGGGTACTTGGGCCGCTATGTCACTGACCGCACCATGGTGGTGTTCGGATTGGGCGCGCTGGCTTTGGGTGGAGTTGTGTCATCCATAGCGACCGAGAGCTCGGCCATTGGGTTAGGCCGCCTTTTTGCCGGGTCCGGATTTCTATTTACGACCCTCTATTTTACAAAGATGATCGCCGACTGGTTCGAGGGGCGCGAAATCGCGACCGCCATGAGCATTTTGGTTATGTCTTGGCCTTTCGGGATCGCCATGGGCCAGGTCGGCCACGCCTGGCTCGCAAACGCCTACGGCTGGCAGGTCCCGTTTCAGGTCGCATCCGTCTATTGCCTCGTTGCAGCTTTGGGCGTTTTCTTACTTTACAGGCCGCCGCATGACCTGCCGCCCGCAAAAAGCGGTTCAAGTGCCGCGCTGACCAGACGGGAATGGCACCTGATTATGTGTGCCGCCGCCGCTTGGGGTGTGTTCAATGCGGCCTACGTTATCTATCTTTCGTTTGGGCCAAAGGTGCTTGAAAGCCTTGGCCAAGCTGCCATCACCGCTGCTGGCATCATCAGCATCGGCAGTTGGATCATGATCCTGTCAGGTGCTGCGTGTGGGCAGATCGTCGACCGTTTTGGTGGGAGAAATGTTGTCTTGAGCGTCTGCATGAGCGGTGCGATCGTGTCGCTACTCTTTCTAGGTCAGCCCGGCGCTGGCTTTGGCGCAAGCCTGCTATTTGGCCTGATCGGCATGGCTCCAGCAGGGGTGATCATGGCAATGGCTGGACAGGCGTTGCGGCCTCAGGTCCGTGCCTTAGGCATGGGCATCTTCTTTACCGTCTACTACGCGATTATGTTGATCACCCCTCCAACTGCGGGTGCAATTCTCGATGCTACGGACAACGCGCAGGGCCCAATATGGCTTGCCATCACCTTGTTCGCTTTAGTAGTCCCGTTTGCATTGATGTTTCAATATTTCAAAACTGCGCCCCTCGTGGGTCCTCAAAAGAGAGCCTGATCATGGATGTTAGAAAAACGATTTCACCACGGAAACATCACTACCGATGAAATGGGTAAGCCTTGCAATTCACTTACCCGCGTCGTTGCGATGGCAATTGTGCGGCAGATTGTCCGTGCGCTGTCATTGTCCGACCATCTACGTTGTTAAAATTTCACGTACTGCTTAGGAAACGTAAATATCGCCTGCTTTATTCATCAAATAAGAAAAGCAAACTCGGACCGAAAGAGCCGTCTAAGGAAATCATTGAAGCAGTCATCGCTTTAAACGATGTAACTCTGGTTTAAGATTTTTACGCGTAGCACAACAGATCGACAATACGTTCGGCACAGCTATTAACAAAGATGTCGTGCGACGTATATTGAATGATCATTATACCTCTGACGACGATGGCAATAACCCCTATTGGCTATCTCTTCTCGGGCATATAAAAGATAGCCTCTGGAGTACTGACTTATTTTGCTGTGAATCAATACGACTAAACACTCGTTGGGTTCTTGTCGTCATGGATCAGTACATTCGGCGCATCATCGGTTTTGGTATTCAGTCTGGTGATGTCTATGGCGTTACCTTTTGCTGCATGTTCAATCGTGCGATTTCCAAACAGGGTGTTCCACGGTATCTCAGTTCAGATAACGATCCTCTATTCCGCTATCATCGTTGGAAAGCCAATCTTCGCATACTTGAAGTCGCGGAGATAAAAAGCATCCCATACACACCAACCTTACATCCTTTTATTGAGCGACTGATTGGAACGATTAGTTGAAAGAATCTTGATCGATTGTTTTTCTGGAATGCACAAGATCTGGAGCGAAAACTCGAGTCATTCGCCCAGTACTACAATCAACATCGGGTGCACCAATCGTTGGATAGCAAGACACCTGTCAGTGCAAACGATAGTGTTTACTCGCAACGCACAAATCTCGCTAACTTTGCGTGGAGATCACATTAATAGGGGGTTTTTTAAGACTCAAATTGCTGCTTAGATTTGCAATTCGCCCAGCACACGAGCGATTGTTAGCAATCGGGAAAATTCGCGGCTATGATGTATTCCAGACAGATTATGCGGACATAGGCATTATCGTCACCGAATCTGAACGTGGAAAAAGCCTAGCCACCCAGGTCCTGCGCCAGCTTGCAGACATGAACGAGACCAATGGATTGAAGTCCATCTGTTCTACAGAAAAAGGCAATATTGGTGCGCTAAAAGCTATCAGCCGAACTAGCTTCTTTGCGAGCAATCGCATTTTCCAATTCCACGTCTAAGCATCCTTGAACTGGCGCTCTAATCAACGCTGCCTCTGCTTCATTTTATGCTTCCACGCATGTGAAGAAGTCTATATTAAGAGTGTTCGCTCAACACAACTTCGGTCATTGCAGTAGTAAATTCTCGTGTTTTTTCTATATTACAATTGATCATCTATACGTGCTGAAACTGATGTGTCAAGTCTAGGTTATAATCTGTCTAAACCCGATACCCCACTTCAATGCGTGGTGCTTAATCCTTCATTCTTTCAAATGGTTTGCGCCAAAGGTACAGTACCTGTCTTTCCATTCCGGATACCGACTCAGGAGTGAGCGTTACGTGGCTGAGTCTAGCATCGTGTGATGGGTTTGTTGCTTAGTCTACTCCTCTAAGGCTGGGTGCAATCAGTAGACAGATGCCGCATTCGCACTCATTCCCTGCAAGCCCTGAACATCTCTATTTGGTCAATATTTTCTATTAAGTTTACGATTAGGGTTAATTTATTTGTATACATAAGTATTGAATTGGGTATACATTACAACCATGTCACTAATTTAGAAATCAAAAGAAAGGAGATTGAAAATGGCGTTCTTTCTATTTCAGGCTAGTTACACACCGGCTGCGCTTAAAGCGATGGTTGACAACCCTCAGGACCGTGAAGTCGCAGCACGCCCCTTAATTGAAGCAATTGGCGGCAAATTACATCACCTGTTTTTTTGTTTTGGTGAGTATGACGTTGTGGCACTAATTGAAGCACCTGACGATGCCGCTATGGCTGCGGGTGCATTAGCAGTTGGGGCATCTGGCGCATTCTCAAGTGGTGCGACTACAAAGCTGATGTCATCAAGTGAGGCCACAGCTGTAATGGAAACGGCAAAAACTGCGTCTGCGAACTACAAGACACCTACGGGTTGACTAGTATTTTAGTGGTGTAACAAGGTGCTCCACCGAATCAGACAAGTCTAAGCCGCCATTGAGATTTACGAACTCTGGATCGTGGAATCCTGGGTTACAGAGATTAGTCAGGACAAATGTGAAACCGCTGATGGTGCCGCTAATGACGTTGTCGAGAACGGCATACAAATCTTCAGACCCAGTCAGTACCTGAGTGAATTCGAGCGTTTGCTGTTAACAGCATGACGATAATGAATCGGTGCCACTTGACGAAGGTGTTCCACTTTATAATTTGATTGCTCTAGCAGCGGTTGGTTTGAAAAACTAGGCAGCCGTTGTTAAAATAGAGTTACCTTGTGCACAGCGCGTCAACAGGTTTTCGACGACATTGCCAAGCGCGTCGAGCAAAGCAACTAACCCAAGTTGCTAATAGCAGCCTAGGCTGATGCTGTTCGGTTGGCCCTAAAACGGCGAGCTGGGTTATACGACCAGTTGGCCAGGCCAAAAAATACGACGGTGCATGTCAAGACAATCACCAATGCCCAAGGATTCAATGCACCATAGAAGGCAAAACGAATGACCTCTACTGCATGTGTGAACGGATTCCATTGGCAGATGTTTGCCAGAAGGTCGCTAGATTCCCGCATTTTCCAAATTGGGTAGAGGGCCGATGACAAGAAAAACAATGGGAAAATGATAAAATTCATTACTCCGGAAAAATTCTCCAACTGCTTGACTAAAGAGGCGATTAGCAAGCCAAGAGAACCGAGCATAATTCCTGTGACAATGAGCACTGGCAAGGCGAGTAGCCAGCCATCATAGGCGAAGTCAATCCCCGCAAGCCCCGCCATAAGTAGAAAAGCCGCTATCTGCAACACTGACACCACAACACCCGCAACTAGCTTGCAGAACAATAGATACCATCGGGGTAATGGTGCGGTTAACAGTATGCGCATTGATCCCATCTCCTGGTCATACACCATGGACAGAGATGACTGCATACCATTGAACAATTGAATCATGCCGATTAGGCCTGGGACGATGTATACCTCGTAGCTGATATACGTTTGGTAAGGAGGGATTATGGACAACCCAAGTGCAGCACGAAATCCGGCTGCGAACACAACCAGCCACAAAAGTGGTCTAACCAATGCCGCGATAAAACGTGCCCTTTGATGTACAAAGCGCATGAGTTCTCGACGTACAATGCCGATCATGGCCAGCAGATAGTGGTTTCTCATAATTGAGATAGCCGCGTAGGAGAAGAATATAACTTAAACATCGTCTGTGTGCATGATCAGTTGCATCAACTCTGAGAAGTTAGAAACCTGTGCGTTTTCAAGTAAATCGCATGAAGTGCCATCGCGTTCCAGTTGCCCGTCATGCAGCATCAAAACACGGTCGTCGGTGTAGATTTCATCTATCAAATGAGTGGCCCAAAGCACCGCGCAGCCGTTTGTATCTGGTAGCTCGTGGATAGTGCGAATCAATTCGTTACGTGTAGGTATATCCAAACCTACAGTGGGTTCATCGAGCAGCAAAATACTAGGTTCGTGTAGCGTTGCCCGCGCGATTTCAACACGTCTTCGATGTCCTCCGTTTAGCGTTCTGACTTTATCATGGCGGCGCTTACCCAGATCCAGCTGTTTGAGAGAGTTGGTTATTCGGCTACGCGCTTCGGCCCGGTGAATGCCGTGTAAAGCGCAGTAATACATCAGGTTCTGTTCAACACTCAAATCAAGATCCAGGGTTTGTGTCTGAAACACTATCCCCAGCGGTGCGAGCGCCTCTGCTCGATTCAGCAACGATTGCCCGTTGATGTGTATCGAACCTGAATCAGCCGAAAACAGGCCACAGATCAAGGAAAACAAGGTGGTTTTACCTGCTCCATTTGGACCGAGTAAAATCACCGTTTCTCCTGACTGAATGGACACGGATACAGGGCCTAGCACCTGCTTTTTGCCATAATGGAAACTGACATTGCGAATATCGAGCGCAATCGATGCCGTGCTCGGCGTTATCGGTGCACGGATGCTTGGCGTCATGGGGCTAGTGTTCATGCTTCTTAAAGTACCCTGTTGGTCCTAACTCGGTTTAAGTGATGCTGTAAAGATAAATTCACTATGCACGCTAGTAGATGAGGAAGCGACCGAATACTGGCGAGGCGGTTTTGATATTCCTTATACTCTGGGATCACATCGTTTGTATCACGACTGTTTTTCAGATAGCCTGATGGATTCCTTAGGGTCACGAAATATCAATGGTTGCTCTCCTTGTGGAAACGTGGACTCAGATTGTGCTAGATCTATAGCAGAGTCTACAACGTGTCTGTCAGGTGATTTGTCGCACACAGGATCGGCGGCCGCCGGATCTCCTGCAAGTAGAAACGCTTGGCAGCGGCACCCGCCCAGATCATCGTCACTTTCGGAGCAGGAGCGGCAAGGTTCTTTCATCCAATTCTTACCACGGTAGCGGTTAAACCCTTCTGAGCCGTACCAGATTTCTTCGATGGAATGATCTGCGACATTGGGGAAAGCTGCGCCTGGCAGCATACGTGCTGTATGGCAAGGTAGTGCAGTACCGTCTGGGGCGATGCCCAAAAAGACATTCCCCCATCCGTTCATGCATTTTTTTGGTCGATTTTCGTAGTAATCAGGTACCACGAAAATGATGTCAAGGCGATCACCGTATCGTTCACGATATTCGTTAGTCACTTTCTCTGCCTTTTCAAGCTGCTTACGAGAGGGTAGCAAGTGGTCTCGATTAACCACGGCCCACGAATAGTATTGTGTGTTGGCCAACTCTAGGGTTTCAGCCCCAAGCTCAAGAGCCATTTCAATGATCCTGTCGATGTGTTCGATATTCATGCGATGAATTACGCAATTGAGCACCATGGGCCAATCGTATTCCTTAATCATTGCTGCTACCTTGTTTTTCAGATCAAAGGTGCGCGTATTGGATAGAAAGTCATTCATTTCGCGTGTTGAATCTTGGAATGACAACTGTATATTATCAAGTCCATTGTCTTTGAGCACTCTAGCCCGCGCATCGGTCAATCCAACACCTGTAGTCAGCAAATTGGTGTAGTAGCCGAGCTTGTGCGCTTCACCTACCAGCGTTTCAAGATCGCGGCGTAACATCGGTTCACCACCTGAAAAGCCACACTGAACACTTCCCAACGCACGTGCCTGCCGCAGTGTCTGAATCCAGCCATCCGTATCAAGCTCCTTTTCTTGTGTCGCAAAATCAACCGGATTGAAACAGAATGCACAATGCAGTGGGCAGCGGTACGTTAACTCTGCCAATAGCCACAAGGGTGGCCCAGGTTTGGTGGCTGACGGATCTTGAACCAGGCCGTGCTGCAGCATTGATGATGACATGGGTTTAGCTCAGTGTTATCCAGTGTTGCTCACGTGCAATCGCCAAGAATGAGTGAACATCCTTGCTAAGCCCGCAGGTATCAAATGCTTTTTCCAGTGTGGTAACAATATCTATAATGCAGGCTTTACCGTCGCAACGCTGCAGAATTTCTGAGGCACTGGGATTGAGTTTGACCATGCCTTCCGGATACAAAAGTACCCATGTGTCCTGAGCCTCCTCGAATTGTAATCGATAGCCGTTCGCAATCGTGGGGACTTGCTGAGGGTCAATATCGCTTGCGTTCTCAGTCATGGTCAAATGGCTTTAGGTGTTAGCAATTGGGGTTGCTGCGGTGGGGCGAAATTGCGCCGGCGCCTGATCAGGTAATCCATACCGTACCGCTATGGCATCGTTCATTTGCCAGAGCACATCGAGTTTGAATTTCAGAATATCCAGCGCGCGTTCTTGCTGCTCACGGGTGCGGAAATATTCCAGCGTAATAGACAGGCCATGCTCCACATCACGCCGTGCCTGAGTAACTCGATTACGAAAATATATCAAACCTTGCGTATCAATCCAAGGGTATTGTTTGGGCCACGTTGCCAAACGTTGCTTGTGGATCGCCGGTGCAAACATTTCGGTCAGCGATGCACACACAGACTCTTGCCAGGGCTGTGTTCTTGCAAAATTAACATAGGCTTCAACGGCAAATCGTACGCCAGGTGTAACGTGACGAAGATCACTGATTTCCTCTCGACTCAAGCCAACAGCTATGCCCAGTTGTATCCAGGCTTCGATGCCGCCTTCATCGCACTGTCCGTTAATCTCATATCCATCGTGATCAAGGATTCGCTGAATCCACTCCCGTCTGACGTCCCTGTCGGTGCAGTTGGAGAGTACAGCCGCGTCTTTTATCGGTATGGCGACCTGATAACAAAAGCGATTTGCTACCCAACCCCTAATCTGTTCTTTCGTAGCCTGACCCTCATTCAACATGACGTTAAAAGGGTGATAGATATGATAGGCCTTGCCTTGTTCGCGCAGGCGTTTCTCAAACTCATCTTTGGACCAAGCAGTGGTGTCATTTGGCATGTTTTATACATCGCTCTAGAGTTCTATCTCCAATCCATCATGCGCTACTTCTACGCCATGTTCTGTTAGCGTTGCGCGTTGTTGGCTATCCTCGTCAAGAATAGGGTTCGTATTGTTGATATGAATAAGTACTTTACGAGTCGTGCCAGGAAGCTTATCCAACCATTCCAGCATTCCGCCTGTACCGCTTTGTGGCAGATGACCCATCGATCGTGCTGTTTTACCAGATGCTCCGCGCTCTATCATTTCATCGTCTGTCCACATGGTGCCATCAACCAACACTACATCGGAATTTTGCATGGCATTCCAAACGTGAGGTTCCATTTCGCCCAGACCGGGTGCGTAGAACAATGTCTTGCCAGTTACTGTATCAGTCATTTGCATACCAACGGTATCGCCAGCCACCGGTTTGTCTCGATGTGGCGAGTAAGGCGGTGCATTGCTGATCAAGGGCAGTGGTCTGAATAACACGGTACTTGCACCTGGAATGGTGTACTCCGGATTATCAACGGTCATTTCATGCCAGTCTATTGTGCAGTAATGATCGAGTACCTTGAACAATGGATTACCCTCGCTCAAGTCTTCTCTTACTGCTGATGTACACCAAATAGAGAGTGGTTGCTTGTGTTCGCGCAACATTAACAGACCTGTTGTATGGTCAATTTGGGCATCCATCAATACGATTGACTTAATGCCAGTATCGCGCAATTGCCTTGCCGGTTGGAGAACACCGGATCGCTGTATCTGAGTCAGGATGTCGGGCGATGCATTGAATAGCACCCAATCGATGTCATCACTACTGACAGCTATTGACGACTGCGTTCTAACGTGCGCATTGATAGAGCTGTTGCGAACACCTGCGCACATCGGGCAGTTGCAATTCCACTGGGGAAACCCACCACCAGCCGCTGAGCCGAGAATTTTTATTTTCACGTTTTTTACGCCTAAAAAAGCCGGGTGTTGTCCCGGCTTTTAATCCAAATGATGCGTCAGAAACTAAATTGCCAACGAACCAAAGAGGGTTTTAACGGCTAACACAATACATGGTAATCTCGAAGCCAAATCGTATATCTATTGCTTTTGGTGTTTCCCACTTCATATTGCTCTTTCTCCACACTGTTTAAAGAATGTTAAGTCGATAATACGATCAAAAAGGCTCGTTTGAATACTACGAGTTATGTTACGCATCCGACTAATTAGAAGTGTATCTGTTGATGCGTGTAGCGTCACTATATTTGTGACAATTTCGCGTAGTTAGCACTAGATTTTCATCGTTAATTTTAGTGCAAGATGCCTATAGCAATGCAGTTTAGTATGATTTTTTAGCCATATTGTCATATTTATGCTGTTAACAATGACCTACCGATTGCATGTGCTAATTGAATTTAAGTGTGTCTATTGCGGTCGCGGGCCCCATGGTAAAATGCAATTACCACGACCCTGCGCGTGTTAAGTTTACTTAGCCGAAAATGAATGGTCTAATCTGCCTACATTCCTGGCACTTGCTTTAGTTGCTGAATATTTTTTGCAAAATTACAAAGAAAAGGTTGCGATAAGTGTATAGAAAAATCATAGCAGGCCTCCTTCTGTCACTAGTTTTGGCATACACAGTATCAGCTGCGGACAATCTCACATTGCGCGCCTTGCGCCTTGAGCCACTGTTGATCGATGCCGCCGAAGGTTTTTCTCAAAAGCAATATGAGTTGGAAACTGGAGTGTACTACCGGTGGCGCATTCAAGGAGACGGACGCGACGAATACACGTTTGTTATCCCAGAGTTATTTGATCACGCCTGGCTTGAAAAAGTGGTTATCGAAGACGTTGAACTGCCAGTTAACCATTTGAAGGAGATCGTTCTTGAAGGAGAGTCCGAGGTAGATCTGTATTTCATTATGATTCAGCCAGGAAATTACAGTTATTATGCAAAACGACTACGTCCTGAGGGTTTTGAAGGTGAATTCATTGTTCGTTAGGCATGGTTTTTTAATCGTTACTTTATGGATTGTTGCCTCACCTTCGCTTATGGCTGGGGCGAGGCCAGCTACGGAGGACGCCGCATGTGACGATGTGAGCATTAAGTGGAAGTCTAATCAGTCAAATATCACTGAACGTGAGGTGAATTTTTATCTTTTCGATGCCTCTGATCTGGGTTGTTTGACACTGGTTACCAAATTGCTCGAATCTGGCGCCTCTGTAAAGGCAAAGGATCGTGCCGGCAATACAGCGTTTATGCTTAGCGCGAGAAAAGGCCACAGACAGGTCACTGAGCTTCTATACAAGCGTGGAAGTGATCCCCATTCTCAAAATCTGCTGGGTAGTAACGCATTGATAATGGCAGCTGCGCACAACCGGTATAAATCCGTAAGCCAACTGCTGAACATAGGTATCGATGCTAATTTGAGCGACGGCAAAGCACTTTCTCCGCTAATTGTTGCTGCCTATAATGGAAATTTGCGCATTGTCGACCTGTTGCTTGAGGCTGGTGCCGATAGCATGACTATTGATGTCACTGGAAAAAATGCCATGGTCTATGCGTCTGCTCGAGGTTATCTAAACATTGTGCAGCGATTATGGGAGAGCACGGAAAAGCCAGATCCAAACACACGCTACGGTAACGATCTAACTGTTTTAATGTGGGCTGCCGGACACGGAAACGATGTACCGCCACCCGACGGAATAGCCGTCGCTAAATATTTGATATCTGTTGGCGCCAATCCACGCTTAACTGACAATCGAGGAAAAAGTGCCATGCACATAGCCGCCGAGCGTGGACATCATCAAATCGTTCACCTTTTGTTACGGACAGGTGCTGACTCAAACTCACCGGATAACAATGGGGATACTCCTTTAGCACTTGCCAGCACTCAGTCCGTTCGTGATGTACTGCTTAGCGCAGATGACTAGCGTTCGCTAGTAATGTTTTTCTCTATTGGGATTTTTATTACATGCTTTTACTGGCGCCAAAGCCTGTAAACAGAATTTACTATGCAACGATAACATCCAGATGCAGTTTAACGTCTAAATTCAAATGTTTTCAGCAGCATTTACTTTCGGGTCTGGATGTTTTTTATTGGAGCCCGGAAAGATGATTGGACATGGCTTCCAAATCTTTATCCGAAAAAGAACTGAATAACGACCCTTTTGCTGGCGAATTCAGTCGTACTCTATTTTTAAAGTCAGACATCGTTTGCATTAGGTAGTCGAGTTGCTGGCCCGCCACCCTAGGAATCCTACTATCACCTTTATAGGTGCTATGGCACTGAGAGCACTGACCGGCACCCAGCGCGATGCTGCCAATATCAGCAAGCTCACCGTTGGGAGAAGAGTCTACATATGGCCAAGACTTAGTAGAAAAATATTCAGCAAGAGCTTTCATATCTGCCTTACTTAGGTTTTGTGTCATGGGCGTCATGATCGGGTTTGCGCGCCGACCTGCCTTATAGTCCTTCAGCTGAACATACAGGTAGTAATATTGTTGTCCAGACAAAATAGGGATATTTGTCGCGACAGGTACGCCGTTCGCACCGTGGCACCCTTCACAATTCGTAATCAAATTTGTAAGTGGGTTGTCGTCGCTCATTGCCGGCATCATGAACAGTGCCAGTACTAACCCCAGAATTGCTTTCATTGATCTAATTATTAGTTTCAGAAGATGAGCGAGCGGACGTATTAAATTTAAAAGTAGATGTCTATCTTTAGGATACCTGCCAGCACAGGCTGACAGGTATTACTGCTTAGACAAAACGTCGCGTTTTAGTCTGGCAAAGCAAACGCAATGATATTGTTTCCTCGCTTGTAGTTAAGTTGTGTATTTCCACCTGCGCCAACAACAATGTACTGCTTACCGTCTACTGAGTAGGAGGCTGGCGGAGCGTTCACTCCAGCACCGGCCTGGAAACGCCACAACTGCGACCCGGTTTCGGAGTCATAAGCCTTGAATTGGCCGTTACCTTCACCAGCGAATACAAGACCGCCCGCCGTTGCTAATATGCCACCAATCATAGGCTGTTCGGTTTTTACCTTCCAGCGAATTTTACCGGTGTTGTAGTCTACAGCAGAGATATTACCCCATTGTTCTTCAGCGGGAATCACTTTGAACGCACCACCAAGCCATAACTTCCCTTCAGGGTATGGCGAGCTTTCCACATGGTAGGTCATAGGTTGATGAAGGTTGATGGCGAATGTTAAGCCAAGATTTTCGTCAACTGCCATAGGAGACCATTCAACACCTCCGTTGGCACCTGGTAGCATCCGGGCCCCTTCGGCAGTGGGTAAAACCCACATGTTTTCCTGAGGGACCATAGCTTCAGAAAATCGAATCAAACTGCAATCAGACCGATCGTGTACATAAACGTGTCCAGTTTTGCCTGCGTGCAGCACACCGGGAATGGATTGACCCGATTCATTCATGACATCGATGAGAATAGGAGGGCTTACAGCGTCAAGGTCCCAAACGTCGTGTGCTATGTATTGGAAGTGACATTGATATTCACCAGTGTCCAGATTTACGGCAACTAGAGAATTTGTATAAAGATTGTCTCCAGGGCGTAAGCTGCCGTCGAGGTCGGGCGACGGATTACCTACGACAAAGTAAACAGTGCGGGTGTCAAGATCAACTGCTGGATTTTGCCAGACCCCTCCTCCAAGGGTTTCGTAGGGGTCACCCATCTTAGCAAGTGCTGCTTTTTCGGTTGCAATGTCTCGATGCATATCTCTGCCTGTGGCATCGTTCTCCGCCCATACCCCCACAGAGTCTTCCGCAGTGGTGTGGAATGTCCAGAGAATTTCACCAGAGTCAACATCAAGCGCTTTGACAAAACCTCTAATGCCGTATTCACCGCCATTGGTTCCGATTAACACCATGTTGTCTACAACGGTAGGGGCCATAGTTTCTGAATAACCCAACTCCGCGTCTGCCAGCTCTGTTTCCCAGAGTAGCTTGCCAGTTTTTGAATCTAAGGCTACCATTTTCGCATCCAGAGTACCCATAAAGACCCTATCGCCAGAGACTGCAACTCCTCGGTTATTTGGACCGCAACAATAGGTGGTGATTGGCCCCATCTTATGTTTGTAATGCCAGATTTGTTCACCTGTACGGGCATTCAGAGCATAAGCGTGATTGAAAGATGTTGTGACATACATGATTCCATTCACCACGATTGGCGTGGTTTCAAGTGATTCTACGATCTCAGTCTGGAAGATCCATTCCGGTCGTAAGTCTCTCACGTTGTCGATATTGATCTGTTTCGACGGATAGTAGCGAGTTTGGGCGTAATTTCCGTTCGTATGCAGAAAATTGTTGCCGTCGCCAGCGGCGCGATTCAACATGTCCTGAGACACATTATTCAAATCACCGTAGTTTGTTGTATTGCTAGTTTCTTCAGCGACAGAAATGCCGCATGTCATTACACCAATAAGTAAACCTACCCCGGCTAGGGCGATTGTGTTTTTTCGGTAAACCATTCAAGCATTCCCCTGTTTGTGGCTTTGGACAGTCTATAGATAATAGCTATCTGTCATTAACCTGTTATTGCTGGCGCTTCAAATATGAATATCATCTATCCAGAGCAATAATACAATATTCTTCTGCCACCTCAGTTTTCAATGGCTGGAAATAATATTACATAGTCGGCCCCAGGGTAAGAGCAACTGAGTTAATTTCCACGTCATCCAGCGCGTTAAGGACAAATTGTCTCAGTGCCATTAATCAAGTTGATTTTCTAGCTGATCAGTCTTTCTTAGGTTTGCGCGATCAGCAGCATTTCAGTAGTCTTCAACCATCAGAATATTTTATTTGTAATAACTAAGGTGGTGTTAAGGGTGCTGTTTACTAAGGAAACAATGATAGGGGTTGCGGTGTTTATGATGACTACCGCACTTGCTCTGCCCGCCAATTCATATGCTCGAAACACGAATCAGGTACTAGTCAGCAACGAAAAATCTAACACCATAAGTGTCTTGACTTTAGACGGGGAGTTGATAAGCACAATTGATACCTGCGCTCGGCCAAGGGGCATGCACTTTACCCAGGACCGTACTCAGTTTTTAGTAGGTTGTGCTGATGACTCAATTATTGCCATTTATGATCTGAACACACTGACATTAGCAGGACGAATCATGAATGTAGAGGAGCCTGAAACCTTCGATTTACATCCGAATGGTGTGCACTTGTATGTATCTAACGAGGAAGATGCGACGGCAACTCTATTCGACATTACAACCGGCGAGCTGCTTGCGGAGTTCGAGACGGGTGAGGAGCCGGAAGGAGTTCAAGTCACCGCAGATGGCAAGCGCGTTTTTGTAGCTTCTGAAGCTGCAGATATGGTGCATGTTATTGACGTAGAGGCAGGCGAAATTATTGCCGATATTCTGGTGGACACTCGACCTAGGAGGTTTGCATTGACGCCAGACGAAAGTGAGCTTTGGGTGTCTGCTGAGTTGGCTGGGATTGTAAATATCATAGATGTGGAAACACTTGAGTTGATTGGAGATATTGCCTTTCTTCCGACAGGGTTCCGCAAAGAGCAAGTTACGCCGGTTGATGTACTTATCACCCGTGACGGGCAAAGGGCCTACGTTGCGCTAGGCCGTGCAAACCATGTGGCAGTTGTTGATGTGCCGTCACGCACAGTTCTTAGTTATCTGCTGGTGGGTAAACGTGCTTGGGGGCTGGCACTAAATAATTCTGAGGACACTTTGTATGTAGCAAATGGCCTTTCCGACGATATTTCAATTGTCGATCTTACCTCTTTGCGCGTCGTCAAATCAGTGGTTGTAGGGCGTGTGCCCTATGGGATCTTGGTAGATGATCATTAACCATTATTCGGTTTTTTTTCTGGTATTACTTCTTTTTTTCAATAATACTAGTATAGGAAAAACCACCATTGAATTTCCAATAGGCTACGTATCACTCAGTGATGATGATGGGTATATATCGCGACGATCCTACGCCGGCATGGAGCTTCAGGTTCCAAGAAGGCCCTTAGGCGGTGTCCAGCTCGCGTTGAAAGAGTCGCGTGTTTTGGGTCGGTCGTTGGGTGCGAAATTCGTAATGTCACCAATATCTGAGACGTCCTCGAAAAACCTGATTAGTTCTATAGAAAAAGCGATCAAAGCCGGCACGGCCTTTTTCATCCTGGACTTACCGCTTAAGACATTGATGGCAGTTGTTGATCAATATACTGATGAACCTGTATTGTTTTACAACGCAAGACACCAGAGTGATCAACTGCGACGCAAGTTTTGTAGTGGAAATTTATTCCATACCATCCCTAGCGACGCAATGCTTAATGATGCTCTTTCACAGCATTTAAAGAAAAAGCAATGGGACAAAATTCTTGTACTCGAAGGGCCGGAAGATCGTGACGAAGAAATCGCAATTTCGTTCAAAATATCTGCAAATAAATTTGGATTGAAAATTGTAGATTCCAGACAATTTGTGTTGAGCAATGATCCACGTATACGGGACAGACACAACATTAGCCTGCTGACTGCAGGGCAGGCGCACAATGTTGTTTTTGTTGCTGATCAGTCTGGTGAATTTTCTCGCTACATCCCTTATCAAACGCAAAAGCCGGCATTGGTCGTGGGAGCACAAGGGCTTGAGCCTGCCGCCTGGCATTGGAGCTGGGAACGGTATGGTGCACCACAGTTGAACCAGCGATTCGAGAAATTGAATGGTAAAAAAATGTCAGACACTGAATTTGCCGGCTGGGTGGCTGCCCGAAGTATCATTACAGCTGTGGTCAAAACGAGATCCTTTCACTTCTCCTCAATCTATGACCATATAGCGGCAGCGGACACTAAACTGGATTTATACAAAGGCTATCCGGGTAGCTTTCGCCCTTGGAATCGACAACTTCGACAGCCCGTGCTTTTACATACGCACAACGCAGTCATTGCTTCCGCACCAGTCGATGGGTTTATGCATCAATTCAATGACCTTGACACACTGGGTCTAGATAGACTCGAATCCTCCTGCCTTCTTGGGCAATAACAGGTTCTGTCACAACCAGGAAAAATGAACGAGGAATACCAATGCGGCAGTGCCCTATTCAGCTAGCTCATAGAACAGCTCGACGGGTGTCTTTGAGGAACTCAGCTGGCAAAGCATTTGGCTTTTCTTCAGCATTCTTATCAGTTCAATACCGGCCAATATTATTTGCGCACAGTAGAAATTCTTGAACCCAAGCATCGGTTTCGTGATGCGTTTGATCAGTCGGTGATCTTGCTCTGCGGTGTTGTTGAGGTATTTGCACTGGCGAAGCTCTGTTCGTTTAGATTCCTCCTTATTGTATTGCCGAATTGCTGCAGTATTGGAGCCACTCTTATCGATGTTGATTAAACAGGGCCGTCTAGACTTGGCTTACCGCACGAGCCGATAGCTTTTCTCAGATACCGCAATGCAGCTCGCTCATCACACTTTGCTGTGAGTAGGAAGTCAATTGTTTCGCCCTGTTTGTCCACTGCTCGATAGTAGTATTTCCATTGGTTTTTAACCTTCGTCTAGGTTTCCTCAAGCCGCCAACGCCTAAAAGGTTTGCGTTTCTTCGTTCTGAATTTTTTTTCCAGCTGAGGTGCATAATGAATCATCCAACGATGAATCGTGCTGTGATCCACGTTGATGCATCGCTCCTGAATCATCTCTTCTATATCGCGATAGCTCAACACATCGGCCAAGTACCATCTGACGCTCTGCAATATCAGCTCTTGTTTGAAACGCCTACCGCTAAAGGATATTCTCGCCATGCTGGGTATTTGTCGAACTAAATGCTAATGAATCTAGCAGAACCCAGCTCAATGCGACAGAACCGTAACAATGCCCATTAAGCAATTTCAAAGCGGTTTTGGGTAGTGTAATACCCTCCCCTATCGAATGACCGGATTCAGAGTCGCATATCCTAACAATTATTGGTGTTTGACACAGGTCAAGCCTGCGCACTAAGATGAGTCTTAGGATTTAGTCTTACGCATATTGCTAATGGATACATAATCATGAATAAATCCAGGTTGCGGGAATTAGTAGAGGAATTTTCAAGTGAAGTTAAAAATGAAGAGCTTCACGCGTCTACTGCTGAATTAACAAAACAACTAACACAAGATGTCCACCAGTATTTGGCGACATCTGTTACGCCCACAACTCGAACTCAAACCCTATTAGAGCAAGCTCAGACTCTCGAAATAGAGTATGCACAATCTCACCCGAGAATCAGAGGCATTGTAAGTGAAATCGTTGATATTTTATCCAAAATGGGTATTTAAAGAGACGTTGTCCCTGTATCCATACTAGCGTTTTTTTTGGTTGCAAATTTGACCAAATACAATCATCAACATAGATGTCACAAATACTAACGATGACGCCAAAGATATTTTTCCATAGGGTTAGCATAATGTCCTGCCCTATATGCGATTTACCAAGCTTTAAAAGGGAACGACTCGAATTCATCAGCCACGCTAAATACTGCTGAGCCGCGGCTCTACCGACTCAAGTCAACTTCAGCTTTTCACGGTGTGCTCATCCGCTAATGTAATCTTGGATGTGCTGACGTTCAGATTCCAGCTCGTTCAGTCTGGCACTGACTAAATCTCCAATACTGACCAAAGCATACAGTTGCCCATCATTAACCACAGGAACATGGCGAATACGCTTCGTTGTCATTAACGACATCAATTCGGCTACAGTCGAATCCATCGAACAGGTGTGCACGTCAGCGGTCATCAATTGGTGGACTTGGAGAGACATCGTATCCTGATCGGCACTGTCCAAAGATCTGACTATATCGCGTTCGCTTAGCATTCCCTCTATTGAATTAGAGACGGAACTTACCACTAATGCTCCAATGCTGTGTTGTGAAAGCAAATGTACTGCTTCGGCAATAGATGCATCGGTAGCAATTGTGACGACCGACGTTTGTTCGCCGGTAATTATGGCTTCCAATTTCACGTTTATCTCCTTCCTGATTGTATGAAAAAACAGTCTGTGTTTTCTTCTTCCCAATTCTTACGGAGTACAGTAATGCTCATGTCAGACTGAGCATACGTTATGGCAACACAAAATTCTGACAAATGGTATCAACTCATATTAAGCAATTTCACTGCGTAAACGAGCAATGCTTAGAGCGGCATTGCCTGCCTCTTGCCCTTTTTGGATAAAGTGTTCACGATAAATTCGGTTGTGGTGATCTGTTTCCTGATAGTGATGCGGTGTTAGCGAAACTGACAATATTGGAACGCCTGTCTCAAGCCCGGCCTGCATCAAACCATCAAGGACTGCCTGGGCCACAAAGTCATGGCGATATATGCCACCGTCTACTACAAAAGCGGCAGCAACAATTGCCGCGTATTTTCCGGTACGTGCCAGGTCGCGCGCAATCAATGGCATCTCAAACGCACCGGGAACAGTAAACACTTTCACCGAATGTTCGTCTACTACTTGTTGAAACCCAACAAGCGCATTATCTACAATATCTGCGTGCCAAGCTGCTTTGACAAATGCGAATTGTGCTTGAGCCATTTTGTGTCCTTTGGTCGTACTGCAATTCAACGAAGAAAATTGGTCATTCTTAGCGCAAACTGAGCAGCGAGTGCACTCAAACCCTGTGTGCCAGCTTTAACACTACGATGGCTTTATGATGGCATATTACAGCACGAGCATACACAGGTAAATGTCTTACTATACGGACGCAGAGTTCGCCTGATTTCCGATTTCAAATACGATCGATAGCTGAATACCGATTATCCAGCCAGTGTTCACGGGAAAGAGGTTACAACCACTGACGAATCAACAGTGCGACCCCTGACGCTAACATCATCAAAATAATTAGTCGCCGAAAGCGATCCGTGCTTAATCGTTTGAACAATGACAGTCCCAATATCGACGCGATCATCGATAACGGCAAAGTAAGTGCAATCAATTTTAGCATTTCCACCGTGTAGAGACCCTTCAGCATGAACAGCACCGCAGTCGCTGTTAAAACGAATATGTTAAAGCTCTGTAACACCGCTCGTGTTTCAGATTTGCTCCAGGATTGGAGTGAACACCAGATTGCTGGAATAGCCCCCGACAGAGACGCAAGCCCTCCCAGTATTCCACCAAGCAACCCCACTGCGATATCCACTATTGGCTTCGAGCGTTCTAGCTCAGGCAGTGCATGTTTGAAGGAAAAATATCCTCCGTAAAAAACCATCATTAGTCCGATAGCCAGCTTTAGTTGATCTGGGTTGACAATCGACAATGCGGTGACTCCCAGAGGCACACCCAGCAGTCCTGGAACTAAAAATCGTGACAATCGACGCGGCTGATTCAGGATGTCCTTTCGAACCACCCAGGCTCCTTGTAGACCTGGCACCACAGCCGACACTCCTGCCATGGGTACAGCTAATTCTGGAGGCAATATTTGCAGCCAAAACCCTAAAGCAAATAAGGCTGTGCCGAAACCAGCAAGGCCGTTAATAAAGCCACCAGCCACAGCACCTGCCGCCAGATAAAGGTAAAATTCCATTCCCATATTCAGACTTTACGGTCGAGTTCAGGTGGATTTAGTTTGCCAATTTTAACAGCAGCAAGAAGTACCTTGTGCATCTCATCAACCACCTGTGTTTTGGTACAGTTTTTCCGGCTCATCAAACCTAGCTTACGCGGTGACAAGTTTGTGGGAAGTGAGAGCCTCCTTATTGGCAGAGGATTCATATTCTGGACACACCTTCTAGGTGCAATCGAAACCCCTAGATTTCTCAGTACCATGCTTGAAATTGATTCAAGGCTTTCCAGCTCCATGATATCCGTAACCACTATCCCTTCTTCTTCAAGCCAACTTTCAATCAATTCGCCTACCACCGCCTCACGGGAAAAACGAATGAATGGAGTCGTTTTCAATAAAATCAGCGGGTCATCGCTGTCTGTATTGCGTGACGCTAACAACTCTAGCGGTTCAGTGGCAACTGCATTCCATGTGTATGACTTCGAAATGGAACTAGGATGAGACACGATCGCAGCATCAATAGTCCCTCGATCGAGCATGCGCAAGAGTTCATAAGTAAGACCGGGAACAATGCGCACATGCAGATCTGGATACTGCTCTTTAAGCGTCGACACAGCTAACGGCACTAATCCGGTCAGGGTTGTATGTACGGCACCCAGCAACAAGTCACCTTTAACACCAGTATTTCCAAGTACCGATGACACAAGATTATCATAATTAGTTACAACTTCCCTGGCACCAACAACAAGTGCATGCCCAGTAGCAGTGAGTATGGGTGTGCGTTTAGACCTGTCAAACAACTGCACCTGCCATTGGCTTTCCAGCGTCTTCATCTGTTGACTGACAGCGGCGTGCGTCACACATACAGCCTCTCCGGCCGCTGAGAACGTACCGTGTTTTTCAACGGCGATAAGTGTCTTGAGTAATCGAATAGACATGGAGAAACAGCGTTTCAGTGAGTAGAGAAGACAACCCTGTGTAAGAATCTCTTACGCTAAATGTAATTAAAAATAGCTTTATATTAATTGGCCTTACGAATACTGTGGATAAATAATATAAATGTCAAACATAAAAAGACATATTCACACCAAAAGCAAAAGCGAAAACTCGAGGGGAATCATGAAACTAAAATCACAAACACTGCTAAGCGCACTTGTACTAGGCCTGCTGGCGTCCACTGCACAGGCTGAGTATCCGGAACGCCCCATCAAGATGGTCATTCCTTATGGTGCTGGCGGCGCTACCGATATTTCTGCCAGAACCATTGCAGCCCCTCTAGGTGACGCAGTTGGTAAGCCTTTAATTATGGCTAATGTCACTGGTGCTGGCGGTGCAACGGGATCAGTGACGATTCGAAACGCAAAGCCAGATGGGTACTCCATGCTCTTCGCCCGTGTAGGATCACATTCAGTCAACCCGGCTATGAAAGAGAGTCTGCCGTACACCTTAGAAGAATTCAGATTTGTAACGGTCTATGAAATCAACCCTGTCGCCTGCGCGGTTGCTGCGTCCTCTGACATCAAAAGTATGGACGATCTAATTGCCAAGGCAAATGCCGGTGGTGTTAGTTACAGCTCGTCAGGCGTGGGCTCCTTGCTCCATATTGCAGCAGTCATGGTGCTGGATGAATTCGGTGTCGCAGATCCACTTAAGCAAGTAACTCACATACCTCAAAAAGGGGGCGGTGCTGCAGCAACAGCAGTATTGAACGGCACAGTGACCTTTTTATGTACAAACTCATCTGCCATCGCTAGCTATGTGGCCAACGAACAGCTACGTCCTCTGATGGTGACAACCCCAGAACCTGTTAAAGGTTTTGATGCACCCACTGCAATGGACCTTGGAAAGCCAGACTTGCAACAGCTCGTAGGTTGGACTGGAATCGCAGGCCCTGCAGGCTTATCAGATGAAGTTGCCAAAAAATGGGGAGACTGGATGAAAACTGGTACAGACAATCAGAAATTCCGTGATGCCATGGAAGCTCGGGGATCAGTTATCCAGTTAATGACGCCTGAAGAAGCAAACACTTTCATTCAGTCTCAATACACCATTTTTCGTGCCTTGGTTGACAAGCTAGGCATGCGTATCAAGGGCTAATTGTGTCGTTACCCTAATTATTCAAAGATAGTTTTCGAAAGATGACCCCGATGTGCAGCTTCTTACCTGCGCATTGGGATTACTCGCTTAACAACCACCTATGAACGCAAAAAAAATACAGTTTCGATTGGGTTTGGGTGCAGTGTTGTTCGCAGCCTTTCTAGTTTTCTATCTCGTACCTTTTTGGGTGACAGCACCCGACAATGTTCCGAGAATTGTGCTGTCGCCCATTTTTTGGCCCATAGTACTCGCCGGTGTGTTAGCGCTTGTAGGGCTCGGACTGTTATTTAGCTCTCGAACTATATCCAGTCCAGCAGCAGTGACAGAGGACAACCTCGTTCATCGACCAACAGCTACTGCTCGTGTGGTAACTCTAGCGGTACTCATGATCAGTGTCGTGTATGCCCTTCCATATTTGGGCCTTGTATTGACGACCATGCTCGTCATAGTGGCGCTTGGGCTTCTGGTTAAAACACAACATCCAAAGACCGTAATCATATGTGCTGTTCTAGTTCCATTAATACTTTACGTTTTCTTTGCACACATAGCAGGCGTCGCTGTGCCTCAGGGTAACTTTCTAAGACTGCCATGAGCCTAATAGACAATCTTCTTGCTGGCCTATCGTTGGTCGGTAATATCGAAAGCTTTCTAGCCCTGTTTATTGGAGTAGCTGTGGGTACAGTTGCAGGGGCCATACCGGGTTTTTCTGCCACCATGGCCGTGGCCTTGACATTGCCATTCACGTTTAGTTTGTCACCTACTACTGGAATATTGTTATTACTTGGGGTTTATAAAGGTGGCATCTTTGGTGGCTCCATACCGGCAATACTCATCAAGACCCCAGGTACTCCAGCCTCCTCGGCTACCGTACTTGACGGTTATCCACTTGCCGAGAAAGGTCAGGCCGGTAAAGCGTTGGGTATGGCACTCTGGGCATCATGCACTGCAGATGCAATTTCCAATCTATCGCTGATCCTATTTGCCGGATGGCTTGCCTCCTTTGCTTTGAGCTTTGGTCCACCAGAATTCTTTACGCTAATTTTGTTTTCTCTAACTATTATCGCTGGCGTGTCTGGTGACAGCTTGCTTCGCGGTGCTCTCTCGGCAATTCTGGGATTACTGCTAGCCACTGTTGGCCTAGATCTAATCTACGGCACCAATCGGTTTACCTTTGATAACCCGAACATGATGGGCGGCTTGAATTTTATCGCCGTGCTCATTGGTTTGTTTGCGATACCAGAAATCATCTCAATGGTATGGAATCCAAGAACACACAATGAAACTACCCGATCATTAGGAGATTCACGTGTCACGTTTGCTGAATACAAACAGAATTTCGTATCAATCGTCAGAGGTAGCTTTATCGGAGTCTTCCTTGGATCTATCCCGGGTATTGGTGCTGCACCATCTGCGTTTCTCTCCTATTCAGAAGCTCGACGTAACTCGCCTAACAAGGAAAACTTTGGCAAAGGTGAATTAGAAGGTGTTGCAGCAGCAGAGGCTGGAAACAACGGGGTGGCAGGTGCAACTCTTATCCCACTACTGGCGTTGGGAATTCCCGGTGACGTCATAACGGCTATTATTCTTGGTGCGTTCATGATTCACGGCTTGCAGCCAGGGCCGCTTATGTTCGTACTCAATGCCGACTTAATCTACGGCTTATTCATTGGCCTGATTGTCAGTTCGGTGTTTCTGTTTTTCATTGGTTCTGTGGCCATCCGTGGATTCAAGCATGTCGCAAGAATCCCGAGAAGTGTCCTGTTTCCGTGCGTCATGGTGCTCTGCACTTACGGGGTCTATGGCGTAAACAATAATTTGTTCGATGTTGGCGTGATGTATGCCATGGGTTGGTTCGGATTTATGTTTCTATGCTTCAAAATCCCAGCTGCACCCTTTCTTATAGCGTTCATTCTCGGACCATTGCTTGAGGACAATTTCAGGCAAGCCATGTTGATGTCAAATAATTCACCAGCCATCCTGTTCCGAAGCCCGATTACCTGGGTGTTCTGGACCTTTACCGTGGTTGCCGTCGCAGCCATTGTCCGCGCTGGTTATCGAGCAAACCAGAAAACCGAAGATTTGGCGACGTAACAGAAAGCATCACGTATTTATTTTACGAATGATCTTTCTAAGCACAGCGGTTAACTAGTTCATGAATAACGAAATTGAAGTTAGCGTATGGCGTGGTGACGAAAACGGTCACTACCAGACATTTACTGTGCCCACACAGAAAAGCCAGACTGTCCTGGATATCGTTGCGTGGATTCAGGAGCATCAGGATTATTCACTGTCGTATCGCTTTGCCTGTCGCGTTGGCATGTGCGGCTCATGCGCGATGACGGTGAATGGCATACCTCGCTGGACCTGCCGCACACACATCAATAAAGTGGTTACCAATAATCGCCTAGAGATAGCACCACTTCGCAATTTCCCGATCATCAAAGACTTAGCTACTGACATGGACGTCTTTTTTGACAAATGGATTGAAGCAGAAGGTCTACATCATCCGTCCAGCACTCGCAACGATCCCATCGAAAAAATTGATCCCAAATCCAAACCTCGTATGCAAGCCAATGCAGGCATTGAGTGTATCAACTGCGCTGTGTGCTATTCCGCTTGTGACACGGTGTCGAATAATCCTGACTATCTAGGGCCTGCAGCACTGCAACGGGCATGGACAGTGTACAACGATGCGAAAGACTCAGACAAGCAACAGGTATTACGTTCTGTGTCGGGTAGCGGGGGCTGTCACAACTGCCATACCCAGGGAAGCTGTTCCCTACACTGCCCAAATGATCTTAAACCGATGGATGCCATCGCCGGATTAAAACGCGAGAGCGTCAAATCTTTATTTAAGTCGGGAGGCTAAGCCATGCTCGATATTCGACTCTATGTGCTTCAACGTCTCACAGCATTGGTTATTGCACCACTCACACTGGTACACATTGGGGTAATGATTTATGCCATTCAGGGTGGACTTTCCGCCAGTGAAATTCTGGGGCGCACGCAAGACAGCATTTTCTGGTTTCTGTTTTATGGACTGTTTGTGATATCGGTGTCGATACATGCAGCGATTGGCATGAGAGTGATCATTGCGGAAACTTTTAAGGTTGGTGGTTTATTGTTAAATGCAATTTCTTGGGGAATGCTCTTGCTCTCACTTTATATGGGTGCTCTTGCCGTGCTAGCAGTTACACAGTCATGATCAAAGCCCATCAAAAACACACGCTTTGGTTTGCATTTGCAATGCACCGTTTATCCGGAGTTGGTTTGGCGTTATTTCTGCCTGCTCACTTTTACTTACTATCACTCGCTCTCAAGCAACCTGAGCGTATGGATACCTACCTCAGCTGGACTGAGAACCCGTTAGTAAAGATCGCCGAGTTCGGGCTGGTTTTCCTCTTAGCCCTGCATTTGTTTGGTGGACTACGACTTATGGCATTTGAATCTCTTTCCTGGACAAGCTCGCAAAAGACTATCGCAGCTTGCACTGTAGCCGCGGCTTTTGCTGTATCCACCATTTTTCTCTTAAGCGCTATTTCATCATGAGCAGTACAGTATCCATTGAACGGATAGACACCGACATATTGATTATCGGTTCAGGTGGCGCTGGTATGTTCGCAGCTCTACACGCATCTCAAAACGCACCAGCGGGCACTCGGATCACAGTGGCTGTTAAAGGCTTGCTGGGTAAGTGTGGTTGCACACGGATGGTACAAGGTGGTTACAACGTATCTCTTGGACCTGGCGATACTGTTGAACGTCACTTCATGGACACAATAGTGGGCGGCAAGTGGCTACCCAATCAGGACATGGCATGGAAACTTTGTGAACAGGCTGTCGTACGGGTTCGGGAACTAGAAAATGAAATAGGCTGTTTTTTTGATCGTAATACCGACGGATCACTTCACCACAAAGCTTTTGCCGGACAAACCGCTGACAGAACCGTTCACAAAGGGGATTTGACGGGTATTGAAATCATCAATCGCTTAATGGAACAGGTACTAAGCCGGCCTATCCACAAACTCCAAGAACATCGAGCAATTGGTCTTATTCCTACCAAGGACGGCTCAGCCCTAGCCGGTGTGCTGTTCATTAATATCCGCAGCGGAAAACTGCGTTTTGTTCGCGCGAAGACCGTCATGATGGGCACCGGTGGTGGACCTACCATGTACAAATACAACACACCTTCCGGTGACAAGAGCATGGACGGACTCGCAATGGCACTGCGTGCTGGACTACCCTTACGGGACATGGAGATGGTCCAGTTTCACCCCACTGGTTTGTTGGCAGGCGAACACACCAAAATGACAGGTACAGTGCTGGAGGAAGGCTTACGTGGTGCGGGTGGACAACTACTCAACGGCGCGAATCAACGCTTCATGTTCGATTACGATGAAAAAGGTGAACGCGCAACACGCGATGTAGTGAGCCGTGGCATCTATGCTGAAATGCGTAAAAGCAACCAGATGGATAACGCTGGCGTGTTCATATCCATGGCACATCTGGGTCCGGATATGGTTCGCAGAAAATTCAGTGGAATGGTTAAGCGCTGTGCAGACAGTGGCTTCGATCTGGCGGGTGGTTTGGTCGAAGTAGTGCCCACTGCACACTACTTCATGGGTGGCGTCGTCGTTGATGCCGATACTCGCTCGGAGATGGAAGGCTTGTACGTTGCCGGTGAGGACGCGGGCGGTGCACATGGCTCCAACCGCTTGGGTGGCAATGGCGTGGCTAACTCTACCGTCTATGGAGGCGTTGCCGGGGACGTGATGGCTACCGACATACGATCAATGGGCGCATTGAGAGATCCTGATGAATCTGTGTTAACAGCTGAAGTGGAGCGTGCACTCGCCCCACTGTCAAAAAAACCAGGAAGCGTTAAAGCGTTGCGACAAGCCTTGCAGGAAGCCATGTGGGACGACGTAGGTGTCATGCGTAACCAATATGGATTGTCCAAAGGACTCGAACGTGTCGCTGCCATTAAGCAAGAGCTACTAGCCACCGGTGTTGAGAGCGGAAATCTTGCGTTCAACCTAACGTGGCATGACTGGCTGAATTTATCGAGTCTGTGTGATGTGTCAGAAGTTATTGCAAAAGCTGCCTTGGCTCGTAAGAATTCACGCGGTGCTCACTACCGTGAAGACTTTCCCGATTCAGGGTCGTTGTTTGACTCTTATTTCACCATTGCAAGGCAATTTAACGATGGGATCCAGGTCACCAGAGAAGCTGTGGAATTTAACATCGTAAAACCTGGCGAAACCATACTGCCATCCCACGAACCAGAAACGTTAGTCGAGGCAAGCTAATGATCTCAATCGACCTGATTCAACGAACTGCAGAGTTTCTGATGGACAAAGCGGCAATCGAGATCCCTGAAGACTACCTTCAGGGGCTAACAGAGGCCGCTGAGGACGAAAGCGGTGAACTGTCCAGCTTTGTACTGCAAACCATGCTGCAGAACTACCAGGCAGCCAAGGAGGACCGCCGTGCCATGTGCGGCGATACAGGTACGCCACGCTGGTATGTCAAAATGGGAAATGAAACGCAGATAGAAGGTGGCCCTGTTGCGTTAGAAGCCGCACTTCGTCGCGCCACAGCAATCGCCACCAACGGTGTTCCTCTTCGCCCCAATCGTGTCCACCCCTTGTGGAGAACTGATCACAATAATAACGTGGGTATCGGTGCTCCGGAAATCGAATACGGATATGAACCCGGTGGTGAATGGATTGATTTAATCACCGTCCATAAAGGTGGCTTGTTTGGAACCGACTACAGGATGCTTTTTCCATCCGATGGTATACAAGGCATCAAGCGCTTCTTCCTGGATTCATTGATAGCTTTCGGTAAACGTGGGCTTTCCTGTCAACCGGCCATTATCGGAATTGGACTGGGTGGCTGCAAAGACACGTGCATGGTGCTGGGTAAACGCGCAGCGTGTTTGCGTGTTGTGGGTGATCGCAATATCGACCCACGCATTTCAATGCTCGAATTGGAGCTGACATCGGCTGGAAATTCAATTGGCATGGGGGCGATGGGTTTCGCTGGAAAGTCCATGGTAATCGACACGCATATCGAAGTGGGTTATTGCCATACCGGTGGCATGCAAATGTCTGTTCATGCTTTTTGTCTATCGTCGCGCCGTGCTGTCGCGCGAGTCTTCCCCGATGGCCGTGTAGAACATCGCACAGATCCCGATTGGTTTACTGAGTACCAACGACGAGATTCTGTTGAATGGGAAACAGTGGAGACTGTATCGTGAGCTTACGTAAAGTTCGGCTATCAACCAATCCCACACAGGAAGCACTAGATGATTTGCAACTCGGCGACATCGTCTTTTTGGATGGCTTGATGTATACAGCACGGGAAGGTGTCTATATGCGTGCACTGGAAACCAAAGCCAACATACCCATGGATCTGCCGGCTCAAAGTGCAACCAATTTTCATTGTTCACCCGCCGCGCGCATCAATCCTGATGGTACGTTTGAAATGGGAGCCGTCACCGCAACCGCGTCGTTTAGATTCGCTAAATGGTTGCCAGAATGGTTTGAAAAATCTGGGGCAAAGCTCATCATTGGTAAAGGCGGGATGAGTAGCAAGGATTACAAAGACTACTTCGTACCCAATGGTGCAATCTACTTAAGCACAGTAGGCTACGGCACAGGGGCGCTACTAGGACGCGGTATTGAAAATGTCGAGGCAGTTCATTGGGAACAGGAACTCGGCCTGGCTCAAGCTATGTGGGTCATACGCTGCAACAATATGGGTCCATTCATGGTGGCCTCGGATAAAGACGGCAATTGCCTGTTTGAACGGGAAAACGAAAAAATCTCGAAGAATCTTGCGAAGATCTACGAGGGGACTCGCCCTGCAACACTTAAGCGTTTTGGGGAAACCGATGATAAATCTGATGAGTTGATTGGATAAAACCCACAGCCAACATTTATTGAGTAAAGGTTAGTAAAGAGAACCCGCGCGCAACTGGTTTATCAGCAGTACCGCAGTACAGCGACTAAAGTGGCGCAATGGCCTGCTACACCGATCCTGCTAGTTACTGTAAATGGTTTCTATGAAAAAGAATCGAATATTCTTAAGTTACCAGTGTGATGATAGTCGTGGCTACGTGAGCCAACTGGAAGACGAATCGGCAGCATCAATTTTATTTACGAGCACCAATTCCACAACATTGCCGATAGACAGGCCCGTTGGCGCGGTGATTTTCAGCGACTGGTGAGTCTGCTCGAATCGGTGCCGGGCATGAGAGCGCCCCGCAACACTAGTCCGGTATCCACCCAAACATCTGACACAAGTGGTCAATCAGAATTCAACTGGATGGCTGCAGCGGGTGGTCTGTTTATTACTGCCGCAGTATGGCTTGGGATAAACATTGGAGTCGATGCGCGCAGTACCAATTCGGATCCGCAGGTACAACTGGAGCAGACCACTGTCGCACAAGACAACGTCCCCTCACCTCCCACAGAAAATATCAACGCAAGTTCACAACAACGTCCAGAAATTGTTCAGCGCACACTTCCGCTTGTAGCGTTTCCGGATATCAGTCAGGACTGGCAGGGACAGGGCCATGGGCTGGATTGTTACTGATGGCCAACAGCAATACGACACCCTGACTCGAATCGAATAACGCTACGCAGGAAGACGCCCTCAGCTGCCCTCAAGTTGACGAGAGTGAAAGACAAAACCTAGAAAATTCAGTAGCACTTGAGCTGCAAGGATTGCCGTGCTTCCCGAGTGGTCGTAGTCTGGGGCAACCTCGACCAGATCGATGCCAACGACCTCATGGGTCTGGGCCAGTACCTGTAACATCTCAAGAACCTCATAATAAATGAAGCCTCCGTGACTGGGTGTACCAGTACCTGGCGCTATAGATGGGCAGAACGCATCTATGTCCAGTGTTACGTAGACCCTCGCCTTGGCAGGTATTCGGGCGATCACGCCCTCAGCACCTAGGGCTCGCATCTGCCGCACTGACAGAATATCTGACCCCATTCTACGCGCATCTTCATAACCCTCCTTGGCCGTCGACGATACGTTGCGAATTCCAACCTGAGTAAGGCCCGTCACATAGGTTTTTTCCGCCGCTCGTCGCATTGGGTTTCCATGACCGTAGCGAACGCCGTGGCGCTCATCGACGAAATCAAGATGTGCATCGATCTGAAGCACATGGATATCACCCCGACCTTCAAACGCATTGATGCACGAAATGTTGACCGAATGATCGCCACCGATAACCACTGGAAAAGCGCCGGCATCAAGAATGGCGTTGACACCGGTTTCGATATTGGCATGACTTGCCAGCGTATCAGTATGAATAATATCGGCATCACCCAAGTCAACGATGCGAACATCACCAGCAAGATAGGTGCAGTCATCCTCGTGATCATAGGCACCACCGTGACCAAAACTAAAGAGTGTTGAAGCTTCGCGAACCGCGCGAGGACCGAACCGGGCGCCGGCCCGATATTGAGTACCTAAGTCGAATGGCGCACCTAACACAGCCACATCGGCGTCAATGTTGGACCAGTCCGACACATAAGGTCGCTTACCGAAGGTGGCAATACCGACGAACGGCAGGTTCAGGCGGCCACTTTCGTAGCTGTGATTGTTCATTCGATTCCCTAAATATTTTTCGGTTAGATACACAAAGCGTATTGTTGGTCTAACTCCGTTCTGATACTGGTCCAGAGTAACTACGTCTGTTGCTCTTGGCGGAGTCAGTGTTCAATTCCCAACTGATGATTATAACATTGAGGCTACATTCCCTGATCAGCAATTAGTGCGTCGATACATCAATAGTAGTGATTAAGTGTGTGTTGGCGGCGCCAGGTCCGTGTTTATTGTTATATGGGATCGAGAAACTATCGGCAAACCTTGTATACCAGCTCAAGATTGTTGTCGTCGCCATTTGAAAATACCAGCGTTCAGCGCTGAATGACCAGAATGAGGGCCAGTGATGCCTGATCATTTTACTTGACACGCACGTCTCAATATTTTGCAACCAGAAAAGAGTGGCACCTGTTTGCTGTAGGCTCAGTTACCCAGAGTCATACCATACGTGCCTGGATATTGTGGGGTAGCAACTGTTTTCTTCTGCTAACACCTTCAGTAGGTTTTTTTGTCTAAATGCTATCGATCAGAATGCCTTTAGTTGGCAAGCGTTGGATGTAGGGAACCGTATGCCTAACAACAGCAGACTTTTAGATACTCTACAGATAGGTCGCGTATTGGCAGCATTGTCTATTGTCCTGTTGCACTCAATCCACTTCGCCCCATCACTACTTGTGGCAGGTCGTATATGAAGAATGATGACGTGCATTTTACTGGTGCTGTTCTGGCATAGTTTGCACTACACATTCTTGGCTACCATGCCAGCAATTTTTTACAGTACAGATAACATAGTGCTCGAATTTATTTTTGGAGTTTTGCTTGCACACTTTGGTTTATCAAGAAAAGCTGGCTTTCCTTAGATAGTGATTGGTATATTGTTGCTTCTAGTAAGTAGGAGCACCCTAATGCTCAACCTTCCTCAATGTCTTCATTGGGGAGTGCCCGCATTAAACATAGTAGCGGGACTGATGTGTCTCAATAAGCCAAGCGCTAATCAACATCCAACGATGCGCTTTTTATTGTATCTAGGTGCTGCATCCTACTCTCTAGTACTTGTTTCATTCTTTTTCACTAAAACTATATTTTGTCGCTCTTGGGAAAATGAGGCTGTTAGTAAAGATCCCTGCCGAAGTCGCAGTAGCAGGTGGGTGGGTTACTGAAAACAATTCTTGCATCAATACTAGTTTACCGCTACTGCGAACAACCGCTGCAGAGTCTCAGTACATTATTCCTACAGCGCTGGCAGAATAGAAATAGATGCCGTCCTCTCTCGGGTCATTCGAAGACTGACTAAAAGCTGCTGACACAAAAAACAATATTCGAATTGAAATTTTTTCGGTACGGCCCTGACTACCCAGCTCTTTTAAAGTGCAACTGCAGTGCCTCAGCCCCATAAGCCAACAATGCATTTTCATGTTCTGGCACTTTCTAAATCTGCCTATCTAGAGATACAAATTATCCGTAGTGGGTTTGCTCTTAAATCGGGTGTACACTTAATCTTTGAGTCCCGATATCCGCGCTTTGCGTGGATGATTTGATCATGATTTGCGGGGGCCACGCATGAATCTAGAACGGGTAGTCTTCGGCTTCTTCACTATCTTGGCTCTGACCTTCAACTTGGTCTTCGTCATGGGTGAGATTGACAATCCGAGTCACCACGACGTCTGGATTCTCACCATCGCAATATTCGTCAACCTGATAGCGACGGGACTCAAACTCGGTGATCGATCGCAAATCGGCGCGCTGTTGCTGGCCGCAAGCCTGGTGGCTGACCTATTGCTGATATCAGCACGCATCGTCTGGATAGTGGCTGAAAGTGACTCGGCGGCCGGACCCAGTGCGGACTCTATGACTAACATCGTGTCGCTAGCCACTGGGGCGTTAGCCACAAACGTCGTTTCGACGGTGATCCTGATCGGTGACGCACTGATGTCGCGGCGCTAAGCGAACTCTCATGACAATGACTTCAGATCTCGATCGGGTCACTATGGTGGTTCTGCGCCACATGCGCAGACCAGTGTTCGCCCTGATCATTGTCTACGCTGTCGGCATTACCGGCATGGCACTGATCCCAGGCACTGGAACCGATGGCGACCCCAAGCACATGAGTCTTTTCCACGCATTTTATTTCTTTACTTACACGGCGACGACGACTGGTTTCGGCGAGATCCCCCACGCTTTCAACGACAAGCAAAGGCTGTGGGCAATCTTCTGTTTGTACACGGGAGCAATCGCCTGGTTGTACGCAATCGGCTCGATTATCCGTTTAGTACAAAATCCGCATTCACCACAGCGGTGAATAAGCACGGCTTCGCCCGAGGTGTAAGCCGCCTGACAGATCCCTTCGTCATCATCTGCGGTTTCGGTGATACCGGCAGCCTGCTGGCCCGGGGGCTAAGCGATCACAATATCCGCGCAACGGTGCTTGATCGCGACCCCGAACGCATCAAGGCCTTTGCCGTTCGTGATTATAGGGTCAGAATGTTCGGCTTATGCGCTCAACCAGGCGTTCCGTGACATCTGATCGACGCAGGCGTGAGACTGCCGAACTGCAAGGCCGTCGTAGCGTTGACCAACGAAGAGGACACCAATCGGCAGATCGCCATTGTGGCTAAGCTCTTGAACCCAGACGTAAAGGTCATTTCCCGCTCGACGTCTGAACGACACTCCAACCACCTGAATTCCCTGAACGACGTGCACGTTGTCAATCCGTTCATGGTGTTCGCAGAGCTACTGGACATGGCGATTGTCGCACCGATGCTACATAACCTGAACAGTTGGCTCGTAGGGGTGCCCGGCACTCGCTTGGGACATCCATTGACGGTTCCCAGCGGGATCTGGATCTTGTGCGGTTATGGTCGAATGGGGCAGGAGTTGCATCGCCGACTCGTGTGCTACGGTATACAAGTCGTCATCATCGATCCTGAGATAAAGGAATGCGTGGCGCCCGCACGTGTCGTTCGTGGTTTCGCCGATCACAATACCCTCAGAGAGGCCGGAGTCGAGCAGGCGGCTGGTATAGTCGCGGGTACGGATAACGATTCGGACAATCTCGGCATTCTCGTGTGCGTGCAGCATCTGAACGCGAACGCTTTCACGGTCGTTCGCCAGAATCAGCACGAAAACCAGCTCGCTTTCGATGCTGGCCAGGCTGATCTGATTCTACAATCGAGCCTTACCACGGCCAGACGGATACTGAAGCCCCTGATCTCCCCACTGATCCAGGATATGATCGAAGATTTGCACGGCCAAGACCAACGCACCGAAGAGATTGTTCATCGCCTTCAGACTATTGTGGATGAGCAGGTGCCACACCTTTGGCGGCTCCACATAGTGCGCAAAGAAGCATTATCAGTCACAGAATTTCTTGATCAAGGCAAGCATCTTGTGCTTGGCGATCTAATACGCGACCCAGCCAATCTCGACAGAACTCTGCCCTGTGTTCCACTGGTCGTTCGACGTGGTAGTGAAATTCTCATGTTGCCAGATGACACAGAGCCAGTTATCTACGGGGATAGTATTCTCTTCTGCGGCACTGAACGCAGCGAAAAGCGATTACGCGCGACACTGAACAATCCCTACACATTGCACTACCTGATAACCAGCGAAGTGGCACCGCGCGGTTTTGTCTTCCAATGGACTGCCCGAAGATCGACCCGAAATCTCGAGACATGAATCGCTGCAATCGTTAAGCGAGCTCTCCTAGGGGTGGATGATGGCGTACCGATATCACACATCTGATTTGGCAGATGCGCCTACTGATGCTAGCGCGGTCATGTTCACGATTCGTCGTACTGTTGCTGAGGACGACAATATGTGAACAGGTTTTGCTGCGCCCAACAGTATCCCTCCTATCGTTACACCCTCGTTGATAACGCGCAATGCGTTATAGGTAATGTTGGCAGCGTCAACATTGGGCATGACTAGCACGTTGGCATTAGAGGTCAACACGGAATCTGGAAATTCATGCTCTCGAATGGAAGTAGACAACGCCTGGTCGGCGCGCATCTCACCATCGATTTCAAGATCAGGACTCCGTAATCTGATCAATTCGAGTGCGTCACGCATCTTCTGCGCTGAAGGCACGCCTGCACTGCCAAAACCGGATTGTGATAACAGGGCAATCCGGGGCTTGATTCCAAAACGACTCACCTCCTCAGCCGCTAATAGCGTGATCTCAGCAATCTGTTCGGCATTTGGATTATCGTTGACTTGGCTATCACAGATAAATACCTGCCTACCTGTCAGCACGATCATCTGCAATTCCGCCAACGTCTGCACACCATGTTGCGTACCGATAACGTTGCGCACGTAATTCAAATGGTCAGCAAAATGGCCTGATGTCCCGCACAGCATTGCATCAGCGTCACCTCGTTGAATCAGCATGCAACCAATCAAAGTCGGTCGTGTACGAATCTCCTCCTTTGCCAGCTCCTGAGATACGCCACTGCGTTTACATAGCTGGTGGTACTCGCTCCAGACCTCTCGATAGCGTGGATCATCCAGGACATTGACGCATTCATAGTTTTCACCTTCCCGAAGTCGTAATCCGTGACGCTCTATACGCGAGGCGATTATATCGGCCCTGCCAATCAGCAGCGGAATCGCTATACCTTCGTCCACCGCCACCTGAGCTGCCCGCAACACACGCTCGTCCTCGCCCTCAGCGTATATCACCCGCTTGGGTGATTGCTTAGCGGACCGAAAGACTGGCTGCATAGGCGAGCTGGACTGGTACACGAATTGGTGCAAACGCTCACGATAGGCATCCATATCTGTCAGGGGCTTTGTTGCGACACCACTCTGCATGGCAGCCAGAGCAACCGCCGGGGCGATACTGGTGATCAAACGTGGATCGAATGCACGTGGAATCAAATAGTCTTTTCCGAAAGGCGGCGTGGGTTCACCGTAAGCCTGCGCGACTATTTCTGATGTTTCGACCTGCGCCAATGCAGCTAGGGCATGAACCGCGGCAACTTTCATGGCTTCGTTGATCTCAGTGGCACCAACATCCAGAGCACCTCGAAAAATGAATGGAAAGCATAAGGAATTATTGACCTGATTCGGATAATCAGATCGGCCTGTACCAATTAAACAATCGGGGCGAACCTCTTTGGCAAGTTCTGGACGAATTTCAGGTTCCGGGTTAGCCATAGCCAGCACTAACGGCTTGGCGGCCATCAGCTTCAGCATATCTGCTGTAAGTACACCACCTTTGGATAAACCCAGGAAAATATCGGCATCAGCGATGGCATCTTTCAACGTACGCAGATCGGTATCACGGGCGTAACCACGCTTGCTTTCGTCCACGTTATCGCGCCCAGAAAACACAACACCTCGAGAGTCACACAACACGACACTATCCCGCTTTAGCCCAAGGCTTATCAACAAATCAAGACAGGCAAGCGCAGCTGAACCCGCACCCGAAGCTACAAGTCTGACGCTATCAATTTTTTTCCCTACCAGTTTAAGCCCATTGATGATGGCAGCAGCCGTGACGATTGCCGTTCCATGCTGATCATCATGAAATACCGGAATACTCATACGCTCGCGCAATACCCTCTCGATATGAAAACAATCCGGTGCTTTGATATCTTCAAGATTGATACCCCCAAAAGTCGGTTCCAGAGCTGCTACCACTTCAATGAATTTATCCGGGTCTGTTTCGGAAACTTCAATGTCGAATACATCTATACCGGCAAATTTCTTAAACAGGCAAGCTTTACCTTCCATCACCGGTTTACTAGCCAGTGCACCGATGTTGCCAAGACCCAGGACCGCTGTGCCGTTAGTAATCACTGCAACCAAGTTGGCGCGTGAAGTCAGTTCCGCTGCCTGTAGCGGATCTTCCTGGATAGCAGTACAGGCATAAGCCACTCCAGGCGAGTAGGCTAGTGACAAGTCGTGCTGAGTGGCAAGAGCCTTGGTTGGTGCGAGCGCAATTTTTCCGGGTGTCGGATTACGATGGTAATCAAGTGCAGCATCACGTAAATGTTCTTCACTCATCCTACTTTTCTCAGTTGGGGACAGATTTTTGATATCCAGACAACTAGCATACTTACGCACTTCTTCGGCCACTCTAAAAGTGGTTTCAGTGGGCACTCCGCATAACATGCTCGCAAAACCACCATAAACCTACTTCTTATTGGGTGCAATAAATTACAAAAGCGACAATTCAAATAAGAACTTGACTGCGTGGCCACAATTTCTCAGTTTGATGGGATATTTCAGGGGCGGCCAAATTGAACGGATATCAAAATGGATCAGACTTTCAAAAAAGCCTGAGTCACGTCAAACTGGTCAGACCTCAATGTCCAATTTCCCTGAAATTTTGCTGCGCAATCACGCAGTGGATCATTGAAACAGCTCATCTCCATAACCAAAGCGTTTTTCATACGTGACAGCTGCTTGGACGTTTCAGCATCCAACTCCGAAGTGGTGATCAAGTTGTGCAACTCAAACGGATCAACGTTTAAATTATACAACTCGTCGTAGTCCCCTGGTGTGAAAATAAACTTCCAACCATTGTCAGACACCAACATGCGTTGAGAATATAGAAAACGCAAACCATGAAATTCGCCTAACAGGTATTCCCTGCCAGTTTGCGTTTCATCGCATAATTGCTCACTTAGGTCCATCGCCTGAAATGGGCTCGTAGCAACGCCCACTAGACTCAATGCAGTAGGCAGTGCGTCCATGTTCATCGCCAGTCCCGTTCGAACACCCGGTTTAAGGGATCGATGGTTGAATACCAGAGGCACACGCATGGCTTCCTCATACAGTAGCCCTTTGTCTATCAAGCCACCATGCGAGCCTGTCATGTCACCATGATCTGATGTAAATATGATTAACGTGTCCTGTACTAGCCCACTGTCATTAAGCTGTTTAATCAAGCGACCAATTTGAACATCGAGCATGGCAACATGATCACAATACAGGCCGATATATTCAATAACTTCTTCCTCTGTACGAGGATGCAGGCGATAAAAGTCGTCTCGCTCGCGTTTTATTCTGACAGGTTTATTTGTAAGGTTGTCGGTAAAATTTGTCCACTGACGAATCTTGCTTCGATCTGTTTTACCGTAGTATTCCTTAGGCAACAAATGTGGCCCATGCGGATCCCAATATTGCACGCTGAGAAAAAACGATTGTTCGCACCCGGCTAAGTGATCTAGCTTTTGCAGTGTTCTACTTGTTAGATAATGTGCCGGGGTTGACTCTACCGGACCTTGCCAGAGCCCTGCAGACATTGTTTGCTGCTGCTCGTTGAAGTAAAGCGTTGGCTTTATTTCATAGGCGTAGCCTGCATCCTTGAGGTACTCCAAATAATCCTCGGAAGCAGTCACATGACCATACCCGGGCAAATCCAATCCTTCAAAACCGAAAGCTAGTGGCCCCTTCTCAACCCCAACGTGCCATTTGCCCATGTGCAAGCATCGATAGTTCTCACGCAGCAAATCTTGATGAAGCAAGGCATCTGGTGTCGGCAACTCTTTGGCCAATGCATGATACATATCACAATTGGTGCCCATGCCATGCTTGAATGCATAATCGCCTGTGTACATAGACGCGCGAGCCGGCGTACATAATGGGCATGACGTATAGGCTCGGGAAAAAGACACACCGCTTGATATTAGATAATCAATATTAGGTGTGTGAACATCGACCGTCTTGTATGGTCCGATCACATCATATCTAAGCTGATCAACTCCAATAAACAGTATGTTTTTGGGACTATCCACGTCAGTGAGATTCAATATCACGCTTTATCAAATGGCAGGAGGCAAAATGGTCTTGTCCTTTAATATTGTATCTTCTCAACAGTGGGATTTCATGTTTGCAACGCTCTGTCGCCACTGGACATCGAGGATGAAACGTGCACCCTGACGGCGGATTAACCGGGCTTGGCACATCACCCTGAAGAACAATTCGATCTGATTTTTTATCCAAGTCAGCAACAGGAATAGCTGACAGCAGGGCCTGTGTATAGGGATGCAAGGTATTGTTATATAGTGATTGTGCATCAGCTAGTTCTACAATTTGACCCAGATACATCACTGCGATGCGATCACAGATATATTCACTGACGCTTAAATCATGGGTTATGAACAAATAGGTTAAATTTCGCTGCTCCTTCAAATCCATCAAAAGTTGTAGCACCTGAGCCTGGATGGAGACGTCCAATGCGCTCACTGCTTCATCACACACAATAAGCTCAGGGCTGACAGACAAGGCCCTAGCTATGCCTATTCGCTGCCGCTGTCCCCCCGAAAATTCGTTCGGGTAACGATCCATGTATTCACGACGCAGATTGACTGACTCTAGAATGTCACCAATAATCTTCCTACGATCACCACGCCGTTTAACTCCACACTGTTTAAGCGGATCTTCCAGAGATCCGAAGATGGTGAATGCCGGGTTTAGTGAGGAGTGAGGATCCTGGAAAACAATTTGCAGTTTTTGCCGATACGGCGCTAGCTCAGTCGCTGACAACCCATTTAGTGCAATTGATGTAGGAGGATCGTTTGTGCCTGTCGTATCCGTTTCACTGTGATAGTAGATTTGCCCAGATGTTGGCCTCACCAATTGCAATATTGACTTGCCAAGTGTTGTTTTACCACAACCACTTTCACCAACCAAACCCAGCACTTCACCTCGATAAATTTCTAGATTCACGCCATCGACGGCTTTTACCTGCCCAACGGTCCGCTTGAATATTCCCGCTCGAACCGGAAAATGTGTTTTTAGATCACGAATAGTCAGAATAGGCTCGCCACGATCAGTCATTATTTTTGCAAATCCTTGAAATGCCAACACCGGACATTATGGGAAGTGCTTACAGACTCCTCAGGTGGCATCTGCGCACACTGGACAGACGAATGATCACAACGCGGTTCAAATTGGCAACCAATCGGTCGATCATAGGCGTCAGGCGTTGAACCTCTAATAGCCGTAATACTCTGCGCACGACCACGCCCCAGAACCGGAATCGAATTCAGCAATGCACGTGTATAAGGATGTTTCGGCCTGCGAAGTACGTCATCGACAGTGCCTGCCTCCACGATATTGCCCATATACATCACCGCTACATTATCCGCCAGCTCTGCAACAACCCCCATATCGTGAGTGATTAGAAGAATGGCAGTATCATGGTCTCGTTTCAGGGTATCCATTAACTCAAATATTTGCGCCTGAATAGTCACATCCAATGCAGTCGTCGGTTCATCAGCTATGAGGATTTTAGGACTGCAAGCCATGGCCATAGCAATCATGGCTCGCTGGCGCATACCCCCTGAATACTGATGCGGGTATTCATTGACGCGTTGCTCGGGTAGCGAAATCCCCATGTCGGCGAGTAGTTGTATCGTGCGTTTACGGATCTGTTTTTTATTCAGTGTCGTGTGATATTGGAGTGTTTCGCCGATTTGAAAACCAATAGTGTAAGCCGGGTTCAGAGCCGTCATTGGATCTTGAAATATCATAGCAATTTCAGAACCGCGTATTGAACGCATTTCGTCACCATTACGCTCTAGTTGATCAATCCTGATTTCTCGGTCTTTGGAAAAATAGGTAATTTCGCCAGATTCAATTCGGGACAATACCGGTAGCAACTGCATAATGGTGGACGCTGTAACTGACTTTCCACAGCCACTTTCACCAACAACACAGAGAGTCTTACCTTTTTCAATGTCAAAAGACACATCATTAACTGCTTTATTACAGCGTTGATTGTTATAAAAGAACGTTTTTAAATTTCTTACACGCAAGGCTAATGTTGAGGAATTCTTAGGCATATTTTTTATCAGCCCTGTTGCATTGGATCAGCTGAATCACGTAATCCATCCCCAATAAAATTTACACTTAGCACAAACAATGATATCACCAGGCCCACTGGCAACCACATCCACCAGTTGTTTTGCAATACCTGCAAGTCTTGAGCAACATTGAGAATATTTCCCCATGTTGGAATATTTAACGGAACACCTAGCCCGAGAAAACTTAATCCTGCTTCTGCAAGAATGAACATAGCTGTTGTCAGTGTGACATTAACCATGATTGGACCCAGTGCATTAGGCAGAATGTGTTTGTAACAGATACGGGCAGTAGAGACACCAAAACTCCTGAGAGCTTGCACATACTCCTCTTCACGCAGCGACAACATTCGTGCTCTTGCAAGTCGAAACATAGCACCCCATCCCGACAACACAAATATGATAATCAGGTTGAGCAAACTCTGCCCGACGATTGACACGAGTAACAACACCAAAATAATTTGTGGAAACGCCATAAAGATCTCAGAGATACGAAGACAAATAACATCAATCCATCCGCCTTTGTATCCGGCATAACAGCCAATCAGCACCCCTACTGTGGCGCAAAGTAGTGCGCTGCCCAGACCGACAAGAATGGATACTCGCCCTCCGTACAGCACGCGCGAAAAAACATCACGCCCAGTTTTATCAGTACCAAACCAGTGTTCTGCCGAGGGTGCTTGTAACCGACCGCGCAAATCAATTTTACCCGGATCGTAGTCCGTTAGCCAAGGAGCAAAAACCGAGGCTAACAAAATGATACTGAACAGTATCAAACCGACCAATGCGAGCGGATTATTAAGCATTTTCCGCAAGGCACGACTGCCAGTACGAGTTTTGAGTTTGCCAGACTCTTCCATTTCGCGTAGGCGATCAAACTTACGATCAAGTGCAGAGCGAGGCATACGCTATTCAGAACCCATTCGAACACGAGGATCGATCAAGGCAGTTAATACATCGACTATTAAGCTGGCCAGCAACATGGCAAAAACAGAAAATAACGCAATCATCATAACCAACGGATAATCCTGTCCACGCACAGCTTCAATAAATTCCGCCCCAACTCCCGGCCACTGAAATACTTCCTCGATGATAACCGAACCTCCTATTAATGTTGGTAACCTGAATCCAATGATGACGATTACAGGCGTCAGTGCAACGCGGAAACCGTGTAGAAAGTTAATACGCCATTCCGGAAGTCCTTTGGAGCGTGCAGTTTTAATAAAATCCCTGTTTAACGCATCTAGCATCGACGAACGTGAATATCTCATCACACCGGCTGTCATCATTAAGGACAGGACCAGTGATGGCAGAATAATATTGGGCAAGTGATCAAACCAGCTGTCAAATCCTGGCATGAGTCTGCCACCAACGGGTAGCCAACCGAGCTTAAGTGAGAATATAAGGATAGCTACAAGCCCAAAGAAAAACTCCGGGATGGAAACTCCCAACATTCCGACAACGGTAAGTCCGCTGTCACTCCACTTCCCGCGATTCAGGGCACTATAAGTACCAAGTAGACAACCTAAAATTGTTGATATAAGAAGTGCTGCTGCTGAGAGCTCAAGCGTCGCTGGTAGACGATCCAGAACAATCTCCGAAATTGCCACCCCACCAGATAGGGAATGACCAAAGTCACCAGTAACAGCGTGTGTAAGCCACACCCAGTAACGGTGGATAAAACTTTTATTGAGTCCTAAGGACTCTCGAATAAGTTCCAGTTTTTCAGCACTGACGGTATTAGCCAGCTCTGGCGGAATCATGTGCGATACAGCATCGCCTGGTGTGAATTCCAGGCCCAGATACACCAGAAAACTGATTACCACCAACATCGGCATCAGAATTAGCAATCGCCTGATGATAAAGATCAACAAGAAGACATCCTCCTCAACCTATAGAGAATGGCAATCACGACGATGCGCGTCGTGATTGCCATTCTCAATCCGCCTACGGCTTGTTGGCGAATTTGTTCACTCTCAAAGAACGGGTATAAGGAATGTCAGCTGGGATGACACGCATGTGCCCCATATCCTCCAGTCCTTTCACGTCAGCAACAGATTTGGTAAATCCAAAATCAAGCCGCTTAGCGCCAGCATTCTTCAGCACGTTAACATCATTGTCACCACTTGGGAATGCAACGATCTCATCGATCTTGGCCACACCGCCATGATAATTTTCAAAAGGTACGAACCGGACGAAATCGTTCATCTGGACTTCAGCGATCTTGAAGGGTCCAGAACCTATAGGATTCTGCCAGAACGGATGTTGCTGAAACTCCAGTGGATTATTATCTGACAGCAAATGCTTAGGCAGTATCGCAAATTGTCCAAATGACAACATGAAGTTTGGATCCAACTTGGCAAACTTGATTGATACAGAGTTGCCATCAACAGTTACACCCGACATTGAATCAGCACTACCTGCTACAAAAGCTTCAGCACCTTCAATGGAATTAAATGTATTAGACAACACGGCGCTAATGGCCGGCACTTTAAGTGTTGCACCGATCGACCATGCGACATCTTCACCCGTTAACGGCGCGCCATCATGCCAGGTGACACCGTCCTTGATGTTAAACGTTACAGACATACCGTCAGCAGCTACATCGTAACTTTCAGCCAGTTGACCACTAGTGGGTACTAATGATCCATCAACTGCAAGCAAGCGATCAAAAACAACCTTGGAATAGATGTACAGCCCGGGGTTTAGCAACGGGTGTTGAAAAAACTGGCTAGGTGCAGTATTTGTATAGGCCACTTTTTTGCCGTTGGCATCTGGTTCCACCGTCCAATCGACAATACCCCAGTTGTAATTGAACTGCGCATTGCCGTACAGGCCGCCGTTACGATTTAAGCGATCACTTTCGTAGATGAAAAGTTGCTGATAATAAAGTGGAATATCGGATAATGCTTCATTCTCATACTTCTGAAATTCGGCGAAAGCCGCTATTTGTGTTTCAGCATCGGCACTGGCATTGATACCGTCAATCAAGTTGTCAATATCAGCATTTGCCGGTGTATAGGAGTTCGTGTTAGACCGATAGCCGTTGTAGTATTCCTGTAAAGCGAGCGCCGCTTTTGCACCATAGGCAATATCCCATTTAATCGCACTGGTATCTGAATTCGGCTCAGGTAGAACATTCAGTTGTTCGCCAACATCGCCCTCAAGCTTGCGATAGGTCATCTCTATGCCCACATCACTGAGATACGCTTGAATGGCGACCATCAGATCGGCCGTTAGTTGATCTCCGTAGTAATAAACAACATCCAGAACTTGTGACTTATCCCAGTCGGCATCCTTCAGAAGAGCCCGTGCCTTGTCAGGGTCGTATTTATAAGCGTTTAATTCTGCCGCTTTAAACGCACCGTTGGGAATCATAGAATCCGCGGCTATCGCTTTACCCTCCAATAATGTTTCCGCAATGGTATCCATGTCGATTGCGTAGGCTATTGCCTGACGCACGCGTACATCGGAAAGTTGATTGGCATCCGCTAATACATCGGATGTAGAAAATTGCATGGCCGCTGCCATGGCAATACCCAGTATCGTTTTTTTCACTTTACTCTCCTCGTTATCCTGTCTTGCGTTGGTTTGTTGGACGTTTACTTTTTTACACGTGGTGACTGAGCGCCTGTTCGAAGTACGTACCGTAGTTTCGAGTCAAATGCTTATCGAGAATGGTTACAGCTGTTTCTGCATCTTTTCCTAACATGGCTTTAACAATTAGCCGGTGCTCATCATTACTTAATTTGTTCCTTTCTTCATAATTTTCCACCGCTGGACGACTGTTCATCAGTTGTTTCACAAAGACTTCGTGGAGCCCAATGAAAATAGGATTCCCCGGAATTTCAGTGAGGACCCGGTGAAACGCTACATCTGAGTTGCGAAAGCCCACCGCGTCCTGCAAGCTTTTTTCACACGCATCTATGGCAGCAAGCAGTCGTGCAATATGGGCATTGCTGGCATGTATGACGGCATATCTAAGCATGCTGGTCTCGAGGAACAACCTGGCTTGTTCCAGATGCGCTCTTCCCTCGTTATCAGAGAAAAAATATTTGGCGGCATCTCCCATGCTAATCATGAGTTGCCCCAATGTGGGATTAACAACCCGCGGCCGTTTGCCCTTCGAGTGATTTGCAAGCTGAATGCCCTGCAAGATAGTCATAGCCTCTCTTACCACACTACGCCCAATTCCGAATTTCTCACACAATTCGCGTTCTGACGGGAACATATCGCCAGCCTTAAGCTGTCCTGCATGGACTTTAGCGGCAAGATCGTTTGCTATGTGGGCGGCTGTAACGTGAATACTCATAGTCGAGCATTGTGCACACAATATTATATTTATCAACTCAAAATATAATTTTGGTCATCTAAAATATTTATTTGGTTGACTGAAAGTTAGATGTTTTTTATAGTGGCGTGACTCAATACACGTGACCCAAGCATGACTAAAAAGCCAGGTAGCAACGGAATTCACGCAGCCATGCTGACACCATTCCACGATGATGAATCCATTGCAGTTGAGGGAATAGGCCCGCTCGTTGACTATATTCTGGCAAACGGCGTGGATGGTTTGTATGCCGGTGGCAGTTCAGGTGAATGCATATTGCAAAGCCGACCTGAAAGAGAGTTATTGCTGCGCGAATTAGCACATTACGCGAAAGGCAAATGCACCTTGATTGCCCACGTCGGAGCTGCTTCAACCGCTGATGCAGTCGCCATGGCCAAAGTAGCCGCTCAAAGTGGCTATGACTATGTGTCGGCCATCCCCCCCTACTACTACCCGCACAGTAAAGCTGGCATAGCGGACTATTACAAAGCCATCGTAGATGCCTCCGGCATACCGCTCATCATTTACAACATACCCGCCTTAACGGGAGTTGACATCGGCACCGATGGACTATTAGATCTGTTAGAAGACGACAGAATTGCAGGTGTTAAATTCACGGCAACTGATCTCTTCCAATTTTGGAAGCTGCGCCGGAGCGCCCCGGATAAATCCTTTTTCTTTGGTACCGATGAAATGTTCCTCGCTGCAGTGGCAACCGGTGCCGATGGGGGCATTGGCAGTACTTACAACTTAATTGGCAATGTGTATGTGGGTATATGCGAAGCCATCACCGCAGGTGACATTGAAAAGGCACGACAATTACAATCTGTCAGTAATGAGCTGGTGCAGGTATTACTGACAACGGGTGTGTTGCCCGGGCTTAAGCACTCGTTAAACCGTCTCGGTGTAACGGTGGGTCGGTGTCGACAACCTTTTACCACGCCATCTAGTGAATCCCTTGCTCAGCTTGATCAGTGGATTGATAAGCATCTCGCTACAGGCCTGCTAAAGAGTTCCAATCTGTGAGTCGGACACTGAATGACTTTCAACAGAAAAGTTTCTCAGATGAGGGTTACCTAGCTATAAATCCTCTTTTTGATGATGCGAAAATCGCTGAAATAAATCAAGAATTAGAACGTTTCATAGTCGATGTTGTTCCCACCATGCCCACTACGCATGTGTATTACGAGGACAAAGCTGATTCGAGTTCGTTGAAGCAACTGCAGAATATTTTTCAGTATGATTCGTATTTTAACGACTTGATGACCATGGGGACAATACGCTCCATGGCGGAAGAGCTGCTTCAGGATGAAGTCGTACCCATCAATATGCAGTATTTCAACAAACCGGCTGGCAGTGGACTAGCTACCCCACCTCATCAGGACGGATACTACTTTCATCTCACGCCATGTGAGGCAGTAACAGGGTGGCTGGCGTTGGAAGACGTTGATGAGGAAAACGGTTGCATACGCTATGTCAAAGGTTCTCATCTGAAGCCTACATTCCGAGCGCATGGTAAAACCGGCGTCATCGGGTTCTCCCAAGGCATAAGCGATTTCGGTACAACTGAGGACAAAGCCAATACCGTGGCGATCCAAGGTAGTGCTGGAACATTCCTAATCCACAACGCAAAGACCATTCACTTCGCAGAGGCCAACCTGTCTGATACACGCTCTCGACGAGCACTGGGTTTTATCTACTACGCACAGCAGGCAAAGATAGATGCTAATGCACAAAACGCTTATCAGAAATCTCTCGATATCCAATTGAAGTCAGACTCGAAAATCTAACAATCGGAGAGCACGTTGACGGAAAATACTGGCAGTAAAGCCCCACCCAACATCGTCTACATGATGTTCGATCAAGCTAAAGCCTCTGCCATGAGCTTCCTCGGCAATTCTCACTTGCAAATGCCATTTTGTGAACGAATGGCAGGCATAGGCTGGGTGTTTGAAAATGTATTTGCAGCATCGTCTATCTGCACACCATCACGGGCTTCGGTTCACACTGGTATGTATCCTTCGGTACATCAGGTAACATGCCATCAAAATCGCGCACCATACAATTTGCCACAGCTTGCAGAGATCTTCCAGTCAGCCGGATACTATACAGCCGCCGCCGGACACTACGAACCTGAGCGAAATCTATCACGGGGATGGCATGAACAAGCCCCTATGCATGAGCGCGGACCACTGTTTGAGAGCTGGATGCAACACATTCGCTCAGGGCGTAAAGACGTAGCGTGGTCTTCAGGCAGTATTGACGCCGATGCATCAGAAGGAAATGCTAGCCTGCTTACCGATCGAATGCTGCGTATGTTGACACAAGCTGAGCTGAGCGAAAAACCCTTCTACCTGCACATGTGCTACGACGATCCGCACCCTCCCTATTTTGTGCCTCGCCCCTACGACACAATGATTAATTCGGAAAGCCTACCGCTTCCACCCAAAGGTGATGAACAAAAATTACCTGCCTGGCAAGCTAAAGCGCGCAAGGAGGTAGGCTCTGCTCAAGCAAGTGACACGGACGCAAGGAAGGTGTTGGCAACCTACTACGGGATGATTCGTTACATTGACGATGAGATGGAAAAACTTTACAGCGCACTTGCTCAAAGCTGCCATCTGGACAATACATGGATTGTTATTGGTTCGGATCATGGCGACTATACGGGTGAAAAAGGCTTATTCAACAAATCTGAATCTTTGTATGAGTGTCTTTTACATGTACCGTTGATTATCGTACCGCCACACGGTACAAGCGTTCAATCTGCAGAGCATACCCGCATCAATCACCTGGTCAGTTCAGTTGATCTATTCCCAACTCTGCTAGGGCTTGCTGATATCCCCCCCCCCGTTAATCAAGGTGTCGATTTGGTGCCATGGGTTCGAGACGGTGCAAGTACTGCTATTCACGAAGCAGTATTTGCACAAGTTGGTAATTACCACGGGCACATTGGTACTAGTTGGCCAAGTGGCATGCCAGCTTCAGGTAGACACAAGAGCCTGACCTACTCTGCCCGCAACCTAAAATACTCCTATATACAAGATCTGGACAATGGCGATGAGGCCTATGATCTGATTGACGATCCGTTCGAACTCGACAATTTGTTGAATGAAGGTTCAACACCACTCACAGCTGAACACATGGAACTGGTGCAACGCATCGATGCATTCGAACAATCGTGCTCACACATGCGCGACAAACTTGGAGTTATTGCAGGGGATCGTGGATTCGTGAAAGGTTGGGAGTGAACGAATGGCCTCCATTGAACGCATTCGCTGTGTACTATTGAGTTCTCCATACGCCACCACAGAGGAACCTGAAATAAAGGCGTGTTTTCCCAATGGTCCAAAACGCACGGTGGGCATGGTTGAGGTGACGTTGGACAACGGAATCACAGGAGTTGGCGAAGGATATATGGCAGTGTTTGCACCAAAAGTGTTCGAATCCATTGTTGATTTAACAAAACCTTACTTGATAGGAAAAGACGGCTTCGACATTGCTGCCAGAGTGCGGGACCTTTGCAGCGTTTGCGACTACTGGTCATTAGAGGGGGCCGCCCGACATGTCACTAGCGCTTATGAAATAGCACTGGTTGATGCTAAAGCCAAAAGCCAAGGCATGCCTGCATATAGACTTTTTGGAAGTACACAAGCCGAATCCATACAAGTCTATGGCAGTGGGGGTTGCTGTGACACGAAAGAGCAGTTTATGCGCGAGCTTGATTTGCTCGACGCTTTGGGTATCGTGCAATATAAGATTCGAGCACAAAAAACAGATATTCAGAGAACCGCATGGATACTTGAAGAAGCGGGTCGCCGCGGCATCAGTATCGGTATAGATATGTGTCAGAACCTTGCCGACCCTCCACAGGCAGTTAACGACGTAGTTTTTTATATCGAGCAGGTTCGTGCATTAAGCACCCTACCTATTCTTTTTCTGGAGGAAGCTGTTGGACCCGATTGCCCAGAAGGTTTTAAGGAACTCCGATCCCGAGTGGATATCAAAATTTGTGGTGGTGAGATCATTACTACACCAAAGGAAATGATCAATCGCATCAATGATGATATCTATGAATTTGTTCAACCTGATGCATCCGTCATTGGAGGTATTACAGCTGTATTACAGATATTCGAAGCAGCACGTGATACAGACACTGGGGTCGTTGTTCATGCCTGGGGTGGCGCTGTCGCCATTATGTCAAACTATCACGCAGCCTTCGCTGCTGGTGGACACCTCGTTGAATATCCTATGCTCGACTTCCCACTTGGCCAAGATATGAAGAGTGATCAGAGCCAGATACAAGACGGAAGATTAATAAAACCAACAGCCCCGGGTATCGGCGTTACGCTAACATCTGACATAGAAGCTCGATACCCTTTCGACGAATCTGCCGTGTACTCCTGCAAACAACACGATTGGGGGCGGGCACAGGATAACTATTGGCAGTGAACTCGAAACTAGATGACTCGAAATCTGTTATTGAGGATATGCGAGGCTATATTTACTGGATTGTGCCTGCACATACATTGCATTTAATACACTCCAGCTTGCTAACCGGTCTGTCACCGGCGCATGGTCATACCGGATCTGATTAAGTGGTGATGGACAAACAAAGCTCGTTCCCTCTTCCCTACTACGCCCACTACCTACACCACCGCCCGTTCGAAGTGAACTATGACGTGAGAAGAGCTATTTGAACAAAATTAAAACTAGCCGAAGAAACTCTGGCTAGCCACCTAAAAGGAAACAGTAATTTTATAGATTCCTTTGCACCAACCGCTGTGTATCAGAATAATGATGTGTAAGCTGAGTCAGCGGCAACGGGAGACATTATTGGATCACGGTGTACGGCTAGCCAAAGAGCGGCAGATTACCGTAGTCGAGACGATACTCTTTTAGCTAGATACGCTTATCATATTTGGGCAACCCCTAGTCAACTAACAACTATTTTCAATCAGCGCTCCAATCAACACTGATTGAGCCTCCAGCTTTGCAGGCACAACCTGCACACGAAAAAGCTTAGGCTCAGTATCAATAAATGTCTGTAATGAATTGCAATAACCTGTCGACAGACCAACACCACCACCGATGACAACAGTTGAAATACCGATAGCGGCTGCAAGATTTCCACAAAGTTCTGCAACCGCAGCAGCTGAGCTTTCCACAAGTTGTGTTGCCCATATATTTCCTGCCAAATGAAACTCTACGATGTCTTTAGCAGTGTAATCATTGCCTTTAAGCAATTGCGCTTGTCTCTCCATTGCGCGTCCAGAAGCGGCGTTCTCTACAGTACCTATGCGCCCAGAACCACACAATTCGGTAGAGTTTCTGATAGTCATGAATCCAACGTGCCCTGCCAAACCATTATTTGAAACAACTGGCTTTCCGTTGAGTACACAGACTCCACCCACACCTGTTGATACGGTGATGTAGGCAAATGCTGGCATATTAAGCCCTGCCCCATAAACAGCCTCCGCTAAACCCGCAGCCACGGCATCATTCATCACCGTTACCTTTTTCTTAAGACGTGTTTCGAAAATTTTCTTGAGCTGAACTTGTTCGACGCCCTTAAGCGTGTTGGTATTTATTGCATGCCAACAACCTTCACTATCAACACGACCAGAAACAGCAATACCTACTCGATCAGATGAGCTGTACTGCAACTTATTCAGCAGTTCATTAATAGTGTTGATTTGAGATTCAGCGCCAGCGCCACTTTCCGTTCTAACTTGATGGTGAACAATCAACTCACCATTAAGGTAGCGTGCTGCCGCAATTTTGGTTCCACCAAGATCCACGGCTAAACCGGTTACATCACTCACCGACCAGTATCCTGCATTGCATCAAAAAACCAACCCACGACATGCTCCATCCGTGTGATGGCACTACCAACGGTCACGCAGTCGGCTCCGTTTTCAAGAGCACTTGCAGCGAGCTGAGGTGTATTAAATCTACCCTCAGCCATTACGAGCGAATCATATTGCTCAGTGATTTGTGCAAATTTTTGCAGTAAATCAAAATCAGGCTCAACACCACACGGCTGAGTCTCGCGGGTATAACCAGATAGTGTTGTTCCAATTACATTGCAGCCCAAATCTAGCGCTCTCTTACCATCTGTAAGGGTTGCACAGTCAGCCATGGTAAATTTTTTTTCTGCTTGAATTCTCCGTACAAGAATATCAACATCGACGGGCCGCGGCCGCGCCGTAGCATCAAGCGCAATGATATCAGCACCTGCACTAATGAGATCATCGACGTCTGTAAGTGTCGGTGTGATGATCACAGGAATCTCAGGATCAATGCATTTCACAATTCCGATCACTGGTATTTTCAACACCCGCTTTACTGCAGCAACGTTATTAACACCTTCAATTCGAACGGCACCGGCACCAGACATTTCTGCCGTTCTGGCCATTGCCACGATGATATCCAAGGTATCCATCGGACTGCCGGAAATGGGTTGGCAAGAAACAATCAATGCTCGTTTTAACTGATCAAGAGAACACATGCAATTCCTCGATTATCTGCAATTGGATAACAACGTGAAGACGCTACGAATCAAGTGCCTGATGAAAATAGGTCCCAAAGTTTCTGGTTAAGTGATGAGTTAAAATATCAACAGCAGTGTCACCATTCTTGTCGACCAATGCTTTCACTATCAACCGATGTTCGTCGTTACTTGTGCGATTTCTAATCGCAAAGTCATCTAATAATGGTCTGCTTTTCATGAGTTGTTCTACGAAGGCATCATGCAGGGCTACAAATATAGGGTTACCGGATATCTCCGCCAGTATTCTGTGGAACTTGACGTCTGCATTACGGAATCCTTCAGCATCGTGCAAGCATCGATCGCATTCATCGATAGTTTCAATCATGCGCGCAATATGTGCATTAGTGGCATGGTCAATCGCGTGGCGTAACATGCTGGTTTCCAAAAACAAGCGCGCCTGTTCCAAATGGGCACGTCCTTCACTACCCTCGAAGAAAAACCGCGCAGCCTCTCCAATGCCTCCCATCATTTCACTTAATGAAGGTTTAACAACTCTTGGCCTTTTTCCCTTCGAGTGATCAACAAGTTTTCGCCCTTGCAGAATCGTCATCGCCTCTCGGACAACGTTTCGGCCAATCTCATATTGGTCGCACAGTTCCCGCTCTGAAGGATACATGTCGCCAACGTTGAGCCTTCCCGTGAGAACTTCAGCGGCTAAGTTGTCTGCGATTTGAACTGCTGAAATTGACACCTGACTGCGAACCACTCTATGGACTGTAAGACACACCGGGCAACAGTATCATTTTTGTGCCTAAAATAATTGCTATGGTCAACCAAAATCCGCGTTAGAAATGAGTACATTTCAAAGCTACTTCAGACTTGGTGGCCGTTCCTGACTAAACATGCGATTCTAGCTTCAACTGCCTCAGCCAACATTAGTTCGACAATGATCATTTTGATATAACGCTTTCAGCGATTTTATTAAGATGCGTATCCCAGGTTCCACAACAACCGCCACAGATATCCATATGGGGATGGCGACGCATCAGGTCACCTACCTGTCGCCCCAGTTCTGACGGGTTGCCATCTTCCAGATGTCCTATTTTGCACAAGCTGATCTTGTCCATTACCGACGCATTTGGCCGCACACCTCTGATCCTTCCTACCCAACTTTCCGTCGCAAGTGCAGGTTCATATTCCAGTGGATGAACACAATTGATCATAAAAAAAGCGATTGAGTTGTCTGTTGCCGCATCGATTGTTGTAATGGCTTCACCTAAGCTGGGTCCCGTATTGAGTTTAGAACTGCTATCTAATGATAGCGAAATACACAATGGGATGTCCTGCTCGGCAGCAGCTCTGGCAATTCCAATGGACTCAGGAATGCTACTAAATGTAATTGCAGAGGCGATGTCTACGTCGGCGCGTTTCAATGTTTCGAGTTGCACAGAGTGATAGTCTTGCGCTTCATCCTCCGTGATAGTTCGATTGACTTTATAAGCATCACCACGCGGCCCAATTAATCCTTGCACGAGAATGTTATCAACATCGGTTATATAGTCTTTGCTAATATTGCGTAAAAAATCAATACACTGAAAATTAATATCAGCAAGACCATCTGTGGAATAGCCGAGTAGCGCTCCCCAGTCCGGACTAGCGCGATAGTCTAATCCTCCGACTAACGCTGACATATTGTGTTTTGCTACAACATCGAAATATTTCCGGTACATCCCTGTTAGCGCTGCAACCGCTTTTGGATTCTTAAGAAGTTCGAAGACAGCGAAGTGTGGGAAATCAAAACCATGTTTGTACATGATTTCAGTTTCAGTGCCACCCTCGCACATGTAGTAATTTCCCGAGATCTGCTCAGGAAAAAGTTTGGATTTATTCATCGACAAACCCCGGTAATATCGTTAAAGGAAAAATAGCGTCATATTTACTAAGAGTTGTTCGCCTATGCTTCTTTAACATCAGGTTCAATATTCTGGTTAAAGCAGAATCGGTTTTCAGAGTCGTACTTTGTCTTGATTTTAACAAGACGCTGGTAGTTCGGACCAAAGGCCGTTCGAGTCAGCTCCGTACCGTCTTCCCCATGTCCAGTGAAGTTTAAATAGACGCGACCCTGATGACCGAAGTGCTCCGCGCTCGTTAACCCGTCCCGTGACCAGGCAATATTTACGGCATCGTCGGCAGGATCAGTCCAAACACCATCCAGTGAATACATCCATCCCATAGACCTATCGCCAAAGGCGGTCGCATCCGACGCTACCTCAGCAGTCTCTCCACCAAAATTCCATAATGAGGAGAGTGAGTTATTCGAGGGGGCGGAGGACGCGTTCTCGATTGCAAGATCAATCATCTCGTTAGGCAGATCGGTCAGATACAGGGCCTTCCAGTAACAGCGGAATTCACCTGCTGGCATCAGTGTGTCGAATAGCTGTTGGACATCGCAATAATTCATCCGACCGGAAAAATCAGCCACCATGTCACCAAGTTCGCGCAGGGGCTGCATCAAAGCCTCGCCTTCTTCAGCATCTCCATTAAAGAGGCACGCTAGCATATAGATTCTCTTACCCCAATGCTCCTTCGGGAAATCCTCACCCTTGGGGACCTTGGAAAACTCGCAAATCGATCCAACCCGGTTACCGTGTTGGGCCAAGAAATCACGCCATGCTCGGATCGGACCCGGGCCATCTTCCAATGCATAGATGGGTGCTGCAAACATGACTTCGGGACCGATGGCATGCAGAGCGAACTCGAACCGTACAACAACCCCGAAATTACCTCCCCCACCTTGAAGCGCCCATAATAAATCTGGGTTTTCATTGGCACTCGCGCGAATCAGCTCACCGTCTGCTGTGACTACATCAGCTGCAACCAGATTGTCGATTGACAATCCATGCTGCGCTCGTAGCCAGCCAATACCGCCTGACAGCGTTAGACCCGCCACGCCCGTGTCTGAGATTAACCCACCTGGCGTTGCCAGCCCGTGAGCTTGAGTGGCGGTGTCCACATCGCGCCAGAGCGCACCGCCCTCGACGATGGCCACTCGACGGGCAGTATCAACTTCAACACCACGCATCACGGAAAGATCGATCATGACACCGTCGTCACAAACTGCATGGCCGGCTACGTTATGGCCCCCACCCCGAATGGCGATGGGCATATTTTGCGCACCTGCAAGCCTTACAGAGGCGATTACATCAATCGTGTCGCGGCACCGAAAGATAACTGCGGGGCGTCGGTTGATCATTGCGTTCCAGACTGCCCGCACCTCGTCAAAATTCGGGTCGCCAGGCATGAAGATATCTCCACCAAAATTACCAGCAACAGCATTGATTGCAGTTTTAATATCGTCCATCTTGGTTCTCCTTCAGGTTGTTAACCTTATGATATGACTACAACGGTACTCGTTCGAGTGGCAAGCCAGACGAATTCAAGGCATATTGGTCACGTGACTATGGCAAAACCGCCATGAACATGTTGAATCAGACAAAAGAGTGTTATGCGTAAGAAACCCCTGATCACGTTACTAGTCGCGCCCGAATCTTCTGCATCGGTACTCTATGGCCTTTACGACGTGCTGTTTTCCGTCGGTGCGGTTTACCCGGACATGGTGGCTGGCAGCCCGGGGCAGGAGCTTTTAGATGTTCACATCGTCTCAGCGGATGGTAGGCCGTTTCGCTGCTTAGGCAATATTCCGGTTGAACCCCATAAGGCAATCGATGAACTTGATAAACCGGATGCAGTGATTGTCTGCGATATGTACACATCGATCTACGATGTACCCAAGAAACGTTATCCCCGGGAGGCTACTTGGTTAAAGAAAATGCACGACAACGGAGCGCTTATTACATCAGTCTGCTCGGGATCACTCTTACTGGCGGATGTGGGGCTTTTGAACGGGCGTGAGGCGACAGCCCACTGGGCATACCGCGACATGTTCCAGCGCCATTACCCACAGGTCTCGTTCCGCAGTGAATCCGTGCTTTGTCTAGCGGCCGAAGGCGACCGTATAGTGACCGCTGGAGGAGTCAGCGCGTGGCATGATCTTTCGGTATATTTAATCGCGCGGTTCTGTGGGTACCAACACGCAATAGAAACTGCGAAGGTGTTTCTCATCAGTGGACATTCCGAGGGTCAGTCGCCCTACTCGGTAATGACCCGCCCGATGGAGTCAGCAGACGGGCTGATATCAGACTGCCAGGCCTGGATTGCTGACAACTATGCAGCTGACAAACCCGTTGAACGGATGGTTGATCATTCGGGACTGAACGTTCGCACCTTTTCACGTCGCTTTCGGGCGGCGACAGGGTTTGCGCCGATTGAATATGTGCAGGCACTTAGGATCGAGGAAGCCAAACAGAAGCTGGGATACGATACGCTTTCAATCGACGAAGTTGCAGAGTCTGTCGGTTACGATGATCCAGCTTCATTCCGGCGTATCTTCAAGCGTAATGTCGGGCAATCGCCAGCGGTCTACCGGAAGAAATTTCAGCGCATTTCACAAATCAATAGTGGAAAATAATTTGTAATCTCTAGACGTTGGTTGACTGTCAAACGCCATCACCGTGCACGTACTTGCACACGCTCGCCGATATCATTAAGAATGTTCCGGAGTTCATCGTAGTCTGGGTGACGCACCCGCAACCAAGCGTTAGCCATATAACCTGCTTCAACACCTTGTGTAGGTGTACCCGTTTCGGGAAAATAGTGTTCTACAACGTTGTCCCCATACTGGTCAAACATGCGTTCAAGGCCGTCGTATCCACAAATTTGACCATCCTGATCTGGTCGCAGCGCGATGATGCCACATGAATAATGACGTGTTGGTTTCTGATCAATCTTATGGTGACACACCGCCATTGCCCATTCGCGGTACAAGTCAAATTCGTTGCCCGCACAATAACTTTCCCATTGGCCAACACCTGGAGGGCGGCACCCTATTTCGGAAAAGCGTAAACCCTTGGGGCCAAGAAACCACTCCATATGGGTTGCGGATGTATGCAACCCTAGCGCATCCATGACCTTTCGACCCATAGCCTTAATTTCATCGTAGCCAGGATCGTCCAACCGATTGGTTGATATGATCTGTGGTGAAACCCAGCGCGAGCGCATGGCTTCGAGCACATTGGGATAGTAATGACTGATGAATTCATGGCCAACTTCTCCTTGTACAGCGACGGTGTCGTAGAAACCTTCGTGTCCTTCGACGAACTCCTCAATAGCAACCGCTGCGCCATCGGCTAAACCACATTCACGAGAAATGGTGATTAGCTCGTCTTTATTGTTAGCCCTGTAAGTGCCCGCAGCACCCGCGGCATCACGAGGCTTGATAATTACCGGATAACCGTGCTCCTCAGCAAATTCGTGAGCATCTGCGGTACTTGTTACACCGGCTGACGCGGCGGTAGGAACACCCGCATTGCGCAGCACCTCCTTCATTGCTACCTTGTCGCGGCAAAGATAAGCGGTTTGGGCAGTAGTCCCAGGGATACCACAAAGCTCCCGAACATGGGCTGCAGGCATAACGTGCGCCTCTACTACGGCTTCAAGTCGATCCACCCAGCAGTTTGCTTGTGCCTGTTTGACGGCCCATTCAAGGGCTGCTTCATCGGTGACTGATTTGATTTGTTGATAGGAATGTAGGCAATCACGCGTCTCGTTGTCCAACCATTCAAAGGGCCTTTCTCCGATACCAATCACGTTCGCCCCGATGGAGGCCAAAGCGCGTACAAATTGTTTTTGATTTGCAGGGAAACCGGGCTCGATAAAAACAATATTCATCAGATCAGCTCCTCTAGATAATGAGGGAGCATCTCGCGCCAAGTCGCCCAATCGTGATGGTGATCAGTACTCCAGGCATCGGCGCGGTTAGGCACACCCTTCTCTCCAAGTACACTGGCCATTTGCCATGTTTCGTCTGGACTTTCCCACTGGCCTTGACCAAATGGCAACACGACGAATCGTGACCGAAGTGCACTCAGTAGTGCATCATCATGTAACTGCGGCAAGAACTGCAGGGGTGCAGACAAGTAATAATCTTCATTGCCACGAAAACCCATCAAGGATTCCAGATCGTAAGTTCCACTCATGCCAATGGCTGCCTTGACCATATGAGGATATCGGCACAACATTGCCACAGCATTAAATGCACCGATAGACGCCCCAGCGGTTATCAGTTCTACAGGTTCGCCGCCACAGTCGGCAATGATCGCCGGTAAGACTTCATTAACAACATATTCACCCGTTTGTTTGAGTAGCCAGCATCGATATTCTACCGAACCTTGTTGTTCCGCCAATGCTCGCCCAGCGACACTGTCCATCGAATATACCTTGACTCGACCAGAGTCGATAAGTGGAGCAATGGCCTCGATAAGGTGCATGCGTTCCACTTCTTCTGCATCGCCGCCAGCTGTTGGGAACAACAATATTGGCTGCCCGTAGTGCCCCCAGCGACACAGCGAAACTTCCTGCTGAAGCCGTGTCGAGTACCAACGCGTCAAATTTTTCATGTCGTCTGGCCCTCCTGCTCACGCCAGAGTTGTATGCGACTCCAGAACAATTCAGTAAATTCTTCTATCTCGTGCGCCGGAAACAACGAAGACACTTTTTGGTGAATGGCATCGCGTAGTGTATCCGAAGCGAAAAAATCATAAGCAAGTTCATCAAGATGTGACAAATGCTTATCGCAGAACTCGTTGAATTTCTCGGTTTCATAACGCTGATGAGCGACAGCTGCGTATTGAGTGAGCTTTTCCCGAGGTGAGATATCTTTATCTGCGATGGCGAAGAAGGGGTCCCAGTTTAAAGTACGGTGCATTGATCGCCCAGTAGCTGCACAGAATATGGACCATCGTAAGTTCGCCTTGATCAACCAGGGAAAGTGATAATGCAATGATGTCACCTGACTGTCTGGGCAGGCGTTAGCGAAGTCTATGGGGTGCCAAATGCCATCACGTCTGAGTGCTTCGCACGAATTGAAATCCCAACCAAAAAAGCTATTGATAGTCAAGGTCATGTCTTCCAGTATGGACTGATCCTCAGCGGACAGGAAATTGATGTCCATACAATAGCGATCATGCAAAGCTGCGCTAGGATCATAATTAACTTTACGCAGCTGAGGTCCCAGACCGATGCAGCGCACAAACCAGTCATGCGGCAAAACTGCAGATTGCAAGTTCATAACTTCCATACCACTGACGTCGTAGGCAGTTTGGAACTCTGCTACGTTATCAATTTTTGTGACTCCTTTCCAACCACCACCATGGTACGGTTTCATGAAAAATGGATAACCTAATTCACGGCCTATATCCTCCAACGAAAACATACGAGCGTATTTGCATAGCGTCTCTTGTAAATCTTCAGACTCCTCATAAGCCTTGGGGGGCATCATCCAGGTCTCCGGCACTGGCAATCCGAGGCGCATCATGGCCGCATACGACGTGTGCTTTTCATTGGACTGTAGTGACCAGGGATTGTTGTATACATAGAGATCATCCAGTAAGATCCCTTTTTTTATCCATTCACGACTTGTTGAATACCAGTGAGTCAGTCGGTCGATCACGACATCGTACTTGACCGGTTGTTGTAAGTTAAAGGGTTCGATGGTGACTCTTTCGCTTGCGAATTTAATCTGCTGACCATCATGTCGAATGTTTAGCTTGAGACCATCGAGCAGCGTTTCGTAGCAAATTGGCCAGCAAATGTCAGCACCAAGAGACAAGCCGATATTAACGGTACGTTCAGTCATCGTGTTTTTCCTCGTTTCTGTCAAGGACCCAAACCAGTCCATCACGTAATTGATTGCGCCAGTTATGCCAGTGATGCCCATCCCAGGCACTCTTAAACTGCACACTAATTCCGTTCTGTTTCAACAGAGTGGCCAACGCCGCACTTTCGGATGCTAGCCCCTCTAGTTCACCTGTGGAAACAAATGCCCTAATCTCTGGCATGTTCGGTGCGCGTTTAAACGCACTGACCAGTCGCGCCACTCGTTGAAAAACAGGATGCTGCCGGCCTCTGAGTTTCCGTTCATCCAGGATGAACGAACCAGAGTGCAGCACAACACCACCGAATACACCCGGATAACGAAAAACAGTCGCCAGTGAAGCAACAGCACCCAGACTGGCACCGAGCAGCACACGATCTTCCGCACGTTCGGATATGTGGTAGTGCTCTTGCAATGTCGGCAGCAAATCGTTGACAAGGTAGCGGGCATGACGACGACCTCGGGAATATTCATCCATGCGATCGCGTGTCTGTACCAACGCTGCAATAATGGGAGGTATGACCCCTGATGCTATCAAGTTGTCTAGTGAAACCTGAAGGTGCGCGTAAGTTACGAAGTCAGCGCCATCGTGAATAACAACAAGTGGGTAGGCCTTGTCTGTATGCTTTTCCGCATCGAATTCTGCTGGAAGATACACCTGCTCGGTACGAGTTTCCTCAAACACGCTGCTGTTGACCGTCAAAGGTTTGAGTTGTCCTTCTGCCGAATCTAGCTCACGAGTCCATTCAGGACGTTCATACCCATACGTCTTACAGACCGAATTGTCACCAAACGGATCACCCGCCCGGGAACGATTCAGTGGATCTAGTATCCATTCTTCATGGCCACTACTCAACGTGCCCAGCTTATATTCGAAGCGACCGTTATCCTGTACCGATAGTCGCAACAACCATAACGGGGTATCGGGTATACGAGAGAAGTCTGTCCTGTCTACTCCACCGTGAATCCATCGCAGCAGACTGACGCTATCAGCGTGCCCAGTCCATGCAAAGGTAATGGCGCCAGGCTGCACTAGAGGAAACTCATTATCAGCAAGAAACTGCTGCAGCGATGCTTCATTGATTACGCTAGAGAGCAACTGTATGACAGCAGGGTGAGTAGAACCATCGGAGTTTGACGGTGTCGAACTTGGCAAATTCATGTGGGATAAGATTATTTCAACGGAACAGATTCAGCGATCAACCAGTCAACGACGGCAATTTGCGCATCCCTATCCGTTGCACCTGCATCCAGTGCAGCCTTATATACACGTAATTGCTGGTCAGAGCTACTGCCCCGACGGGCGATCTCCCGCGCATTTTCCACTTCTTTTACGCAATCGAGATCCTGGGCATGAGGCCGGAGTAATTCGACAAGCTCGTCGATTAGGTCAGCAAGAGGAACAGCTTTTCGTTTGCCGAAATCTCCAAGCTCTGCCTCAACACCATAGCGCTGCGCGCGCCACTTATTTTCAAGGATAAGAATACGACGATAACGCCGCCAGCTCTGATTGTTTCGGCGTAAATGCGTTAGAAATGTAAGGATGCATTGGTATAATGCGGCCACTGTCAATCCATCCTCAACCCAGGTGCAGACATCGCAAATACGAATCTCCAGTGTAGGGTGACGAACGCTGGGGCGCAGGTCCCACCAGATCTTTGAAGGATCGTTGATCATCCCGGTTGCCTGCATGTCATCAACCATTTCAGTCCAATCATTCCAGCTATCAAACACCTCGGGCAAACCGGATCTGGGTAGATGACCGGCAATGGTTGGCCGCATCGATTTTAGGCCAGTATCGATACCTTCCCAGAAAGGTGATGAACCACTAAGTGCCAATAGATGCGGCATGAAGTAACTGACCTGGTTCATCAGATCGATACGCAGATCCTTGTCAGGAATACCAGCATGTATGTGCATTCCGCATATCGCCATGCGTCTGGCAATACTCGCCTGCTCCACACCCATGATGCGGTAACGTTCTAAGTCGACAGGCTCCTGCTCACTCCACAATGACCAAGGGTGGGTTGAAGCAGCAACTATACACATATCAAATTCGCGGGCTACTGCTGCAACGCCCTGACGTAGTTCCAACAACTCTGCTCGAGCCTCGCCAATGTTATTGCATACATTAGTTCCGATCTCTACCTGACTTTGTAACATTTCGTACATGACACGATCACCTAAGAGATCGTTGCACCGATTCATGAACCCTGCAGGCTGATGACGAGCTAACTCTCGTGTCTCAGGGTTGACAAGTAAGTACTCTTCTTCTATCCCGATCGTGACATTGTCTACCACAGATTTTAAATCCACTGTTGGTCATTGAAAGTACTATTCAGAGTACACACCGTATCGGTAAACGGCAACTCTGGTAACAACAGTCCGATGGGCCACTAGGCTTGTCATTTGATGTCGTGATAGTGTCCGCCAGTGCGCCCATGATTCTGGGGGGCTGGTTATGAGGGAAGTTTAGCAACGTGTATAACGGTGGTGGCGATAGCTGGCGTAAAAACAAAAGAACGGAACTTATTGCTACCAGACACTCTGTTCCGGCTCCAGAACGAAAAAAAATAGCGGATGAGGTGGCTCTGGCGCTCGATGGGTTAATCGATATAGGTTCAGACACGGTTGTGAGTCTATATTGGCCAATTCATGGCGAGCTAAACCTGCGGGAATGGATGCTCTCAACGTACAGGCGCGGCGCCAGAATTGCATTGCCTGTCGTTGTAGCAAAGTCAGTGGCCCTGGTGTTCCGTGAATGGACACCAGAATGCAAAATGGAACGTGGCATTTGGAACATTCCCGTACCAAGTGAAACAGCTATTGTCACACCAACAGTGGTAATTTCTCCACTGGTGGGCTACGACCCTGAGTGTTTTCGGCTTGGGTACGGTGGCGGTTTTTTTGACCGAACACTAGCCAATTTGCTGCCACGGCCATACACGATTGGAGTGGGCCATCCCTGTTCAGCCATTGCAACGATTCATCCTCAACCTCACGATATTCCAATGGATGTAGTCGTTACCGGGAAAAATTCAGTGGTACACCACTCTAATCATGAATTGTCGCATTAATGTAGGGCGCACCCGCTTTTTGGTAGTCGCAAGCACAACCATAGAGGGTGGCAACACTGACAAATCATGCCACTTTTCGGTTCTGCCTCACCAACCAGTAAAGCGCGGACGCGGCCAGTATCAGAAAAGGGATCATCGCCAGATTAACCGTACTCCAGCCTTGCGCCGGAGTGCCTCCAGAGCAATTCATTAGCCCACCTGAAGCCAGACTTGCCATCGTGACGCAACCGAAGACCATCATGTCGTTCAAACCTTGAGCTCTTCCACGTTCATGGGGTGCATGAGCAGTGGACAGAAGACTGGTGGCTCCAATGAAACCAAAATTCCAACCTACTCCAAGTAGCATAAGCGCTAGGAAGAAATTCCCCAGTGTGACGCCCATTAACGCAGTGATACCGGCGAGTCCAAGAATGATCAAACCAGCAGAAATGATTCTTGGGGCACCAAAACGCACAATGAGATGTCCCGTAAAAAAAGATGGGATAAACATGGCCAATACGTGTGCCGACACGATGTCGTTGGCATTGTTGCTTGTAAAGCCACAACCAACTACTGCAAGGGGTGTTGATGTCATGACAAGATTCATCAAAGAATAGGACACCATGCCGCAGATAATGGCCACCAACACAACAGGACTTTGCAGAAGTTCCAATCTGGACCTGCCCGTTGCCACCAGTGCTTTGGACTCTTCTGTTTGCTGGACTTTAGGTATATCCAACAATAAAAACAGGAACAGACCGACCAGATTGATAACGACTACTGCTAAATAGGTACCGATGAATGGGTTCGGTAGAAATATGCCCCCAAAAATGGGGATCGTAGTCGTATCAAATAGTAGTTTATTCAGTTGTGGACCAAAAATAGCCGAAAGCAATCCTCCCGCCATAACGTAGGAGATGGCTTTGGGACGATAGGCTTCCGATGCAGTGTCGGCAGCTGCAAATCGATAAAACCCCTGAGCGGACATGTAAATACCCGTAAAGTAGGAACCTAGCAGTAACAAAGGAAACGAACCTAGAAATAAACCAATCGCTGCGACAGCTGCACCCAGGGCACCACCCAAAGCTCCGACAACGAACCCGAATCTGCGCCCTTTGCGCTGCATCAGTGGCGACATCCATGGTGCAGTGGTCATTGAGCCAAAGACAATTAATGAGATGGGTAGCGTGGCAAAGCATACGTTATCAGCGAGCATGCCACCTGCCAGCCCCCCCACAACAAATATCATGGGCATCTGCGCACCAAGAAATGCTTGAGCGGCCACCAAAACGGCCACATTCCGACGCGTGCGGGTATCGTCAACTTCAGACATTAAAAAGAGATCCTGAATTTAGGGTAAATCGGTAACCTTGCCGTCAGGACTACTAACCCGGTCACCTTATAAGTCCACTAGTCTAAACAGGTTTGCGGGTAGGTCTCATAGATATTTATAGCGTAGTAAGCAAAACCACAAACTGGTACCAAGCAGGGTTTGCCAGATGGCCCCATCATTCTATTTATCGGCTATATGAATTAAACAATTCCTCCACCAGCACCACTAACTTCTGGGCGTTTTGCCGATACCCTTTGCCGATAATGCGCCTCTCGATAAGCCGCGATGGGATCAATAGCCCCTCCTCTCTGCGCTCGCGCACTTTGCAGTATAGGATCCACATTGGTCCTAAACGCTTGTTTGAGTGCTTGTGTGGCCATTAGGGCGTCATTATCAGCTTGGTAGCCTGCTAGCGCCTCCCGGTCGACTAACGATGCCTGAACAAATGCGCGTTGAACTTCAACCGCGCTGCTCATCAGACTTTCAATGGGATCTGTGACGTTGTGTGATTGATCCAACATATACGCGGGTTTAAAATCTTCCGCCTGTTGTATTTCGATATCCACCAGTTCATTGAAGACCAGAAAAAGCCGGTACGGATCAACAGAACCTGAGTCTAGATCATCGTCCCCGTATTTCGAATCATTAAAATGAAAACCACCCAGCTTTCCAAATCGCGCAAGGCGAGAAACGATCATCTCGATATTCACATTGGGCGCATGGTGACCAAGATCAACCAAGCAGCTTGCTTTCGCGCCTAGCTCGGCGGCTATAAGGTAATTGCTACCCCAATCCTGCACTACGGTTGAATAAAACGCAGGTTCGTACATTTTATGTTCTGTGAACAATTGCCAGTCGTCAGGCAAGGCTGCGTAAACCCGCTTCATGGCATCCAAATAGCGGTCGAATTGTTGCCCCATATGAGATTGACCGGGGAAGTTTGATCCGTCACCAACCCATACAGTAAGTGCTTTCGATCCAAGCTCTTTACCAATTTCTATGCACCGTACGTTGTGCTCTATAGCTTGTTCTCGTGTGGCTCCATCCGTATGCGATAAAGAACCAAATTTGTATGAGTGCTTCTGGTTAAGCTGGTCTTGAAAAGTATTCGAATTCATGGCGTCAAACCCAAGGCCCAGACTGCTGGCCTGTTCCCGCAGTGCCGTCGGATCTTCATCATCCCAAGGGATATGTAGGGACACTGTCGGTGTTGCTCGGGTCAGTTGCTGGATGACGCCACAGTCATCTAGTTTGTCGAAGACATTTCTAGGTTCTCCCGCACCTGGAAAACGCGCAAAGCGAGTACCGCCTGTGCCAACACCCCAAGACGGAATAGCAACACCAAACTGGGTAGCCCGTTGGACAAGTGACTCGATATCCACTTGACTGCGTTGCAGATGCTCGGCAAGAGCGCTGTAGTCCGCATCGAGTGCAGGTGCATGCGACCGGTTATGATTCTCAATGAGTTCAGGGTCGATGTGCATGGTCATGGTCAATTCCTTTGCTTTATCGAGTGAATGATTGAACGTTTCCAGCATCCACATTAATAATATTACCAGTGGATTTAGAAGACGCATCGCTAATTAGAAAATAGGTAGCTGCTGCGATATCCTCAGGCAATACCGCACGCTTTAGCAGCGAGCGCTCAAGATAGTGAGCCTGCAGCTGTTCAGCATCTTTGCCGTATGCGTCAGCACGTTGCTGCAACCACTCTCCAGACCAGATCTTGGACCCCTGAAGCACGGCATCAGGATTGACTACGTTCACGCGGATTCCATTGCCGGCACCTTCCAAAGCAAGACAGCGGGCCAAGTGAACCTCAGCCGCCTTGGCGGTACAGTATGCTGAAGCACCTGGGGAGGCAGCCAACGCATTTTTGGACGCAACAAACACAACCGCGCCACCTAACTCTTGACGATGGAACATTCGAAAGGCTTCGCGCGACACCAGAAAATAACCAGTCGATAAAATATCCATGTTCTTGTTCCACAACGCGAGCGAGGTGTCTTCAATTTTCGCTGAAGAGGCGATTCCAGCGTTAGATACAAGAATATCAAGACCTCCAAACTCGCGAGCCGTCGTTGTGAACGCTTCACACACCTGAGTTTCATCGGTGACATCCATCAGTATTTGTCGGACCACATCACTGCCGTGTGTTGCAACTAATTGTGTATACGTTTCAGTCAGCAGATCCCGATCTATATCCGCTAGTACCACACAGGCACCTTCAGACAGAAGACGATTTGCTGTTGCAGATCCGATACCTCCGGCACCACCGGTGACTAATGCAACTCGGCCGGCAAGGCTCTTTGGCTTTGGCATACGTTGAAGTTTTGCCTCCTCCAGTAACCAATACTCGATATCGAATGCCTCTTGTTCGGGTAAGCCGCAATAGGTAGACACAGCTGACGATTCGCGCATGACGTTAATGGCGTTGATATAAAATTCCGCGCTAATGCGTGCGGTAGCCTTATCTTTTGCAAACGTGATCATGCCAATCCCCGGTACCAGATAAACAACCGCATTAGGGTCTCTCATCGCAGGACTATCGTCATGCTTGCAGCGCTGATAATAACCTGCGTAACGATCTCGATAACGTTCAATTGCCGTAGGTAGAGCCTGTAGCGTATTTTCCAATGTGTTAGATGCCGCATCAAAATCAACAATCAGCGGCCATATTTTTGTTCGTAGAAAATGATCTGGGCAGCTTGTTCCCAGCGCTGCCAACACAGGCATCTGTTCACTACAGACAAATTCAAGTACAGCACTGCTGTCATCAAAATGGCCAACTTTGTATTCATCTTTACTGATAAGCCCACGAATCTCTGGCATCAGTGCTTCAGCAACTCGTTGCCTTTGTTCAGGCGATTGTGCGTGACAGCTAGCCCCACCAAATGCAGCGGTGTCACTTTTCTTTTTGTCTAACCAGCTTATTGCCTGGTTGATGATTTCAACTGTTGTCGAATAGCATTCCTCAGCAGTATCAGCCCATGTAAATAAGCCGTGGCTACCCAACACAGCACCACGCGCGGCAGGGTTTTCTTCACAGAATTTACCCAGCCATAAACCCAGCTCATAACCGGGACGCTTCCACGGGAGCCATCCGATGTCATCGCCGAATATCTCTTTTGTAAGTGCTTCGCCATCAGCTGCTGCAGCGATTGCGATGATTGCATCGGGGTGCATGTGATCGACATGAACCCGAGGGACATAGGCATGCAGTGGCGTATCGATTGACGAGGCACGAGGGTTGAGATTGAATGTGCAATGCCGTAAATAAGCAACCATCTCGTCTTCAAATTGCTCACCGCGATATAAATTGCGCAGCGAATCAAGCTTGTGCTGATATAGGGTTGCGAACCCGTCAAGCTTCATGGTGCCGACATCACCACCAGACCCTTTCACCCACAGTACTTGTGTTTCTTCCGAGCTCAACGGATCTGGCGTCATGACCTTAGCGGATGTATTACCACCACCATAGTTTGTTATGCGCTTATCGCTACCCAGTAGATTGGAGCGATACAGCAATCGTCCGGGCTCATCGAGAGAAGCAGCGTGGTTCTGATCCCAAAGATTTTTCAGCAACTTGGTACTCATGAATTTCTTCGCCCGGAGGGGTTGTCTGCCAGAGATACCGTAAATTATAAGCATAGATAATCATAAATAACCAGAAGTGATTATTTCATGACCGAACATGATTGAAATTGATTGACTTATTTGTGCCACCAAGTAATATCGCAGTGACACTCAGGCACGAAGGGGGATTTCGGATCGTCATGCATGAATTGGAAAGACAAAAAATAATCTTGTCTGCGGTACAGGAAAAACCGGTGGCAACCGTTGCTGAATTCGTTGCGCTCACTGGTGCATCCGAGGCTACAATTCGTCGAGATATTGCCAGCTTGCATTTGACCAAGCAACTTAGGCGTGTGCGCGGTGGAGCTGAAGCCTTGCTGCCCCCCGTTACCAGTCCGCTTGCAGGTCGTCCCTTCAGCGTCAATCAAACCATGCATACGCTTGAGAAGCGCGCAATTGCGCGTGAGGCTGTAGCACTTTGCAACGATGGTGACGATGTCATTATTAACGGTGGAACCAGCACCTTTCAGATGGTGCACTTATTAACCACCATGCGCATGCAAATCTTCACCAATTCGTTTCCGATAGCTGAACATCTGCTGCGGCATTCAAAAAATCAACTTACATTGCCAGGCGGAACTCTCTACCGGGAGCAAAACATTATCCTTAGCCCGTTTGAAAATGATGTCACTAAAAATTTCTGCGCATCACGGATGTTTATGGGGGCTCACAGCGTCGGTCGCCTTGGATTAATGGAATCTGACCCCTTGGTGATTCAGAGCGAGCAAAAACTCTTGGGCCAGGCTGATGAATTAGTCGTACTGGCAGACGCCTCCAAATTCGAACGTCGTTCCTCGTTGCTAATTTGTTCACTTAATCGTATTGATGTACTTATTACCGACGATAGCATTGCTGATGCGTCGGTGAATATGCTTGAAGCAGCCGGTGTGAAAGTAGTTGTTGCCGACGTTAAAACTGCAGCAAACACCGGCTGAGTTTGTTTAAACCACCACAGTAATTCGCTG
>JBLIIE010000006.1:0-68858 GCA_047634635.1 Granulosicoccus sp.
TCCAGTGCCCAACTTACAGGGCAATGTAGACTGGAGTTGTGAAGCGGCGCGTTTGCGTGACCGAATTGTCGATGCCCTTGAAGACACCATACTGCCAGAACTGTCATCGGTGATTGAAGAAGTGTTTTGGATGACGCCGGAGGATTTTGCAAAGGATTATCGCTCTATGCACGGAGCCGGTTTTTCAATCGAACCGAGATTAACTCAATCTGCATGGTTTCGTTTTCACAATCGAGATAGCGCAATTTCTAATCTTTATTTTGTTGGCGCAGGCACTCATCCGGGTGCGGGGCTACCTGGTGTGGTTAGCTCCGCAAAAGTGGTACAGGAACTACTCACAGGTGTTGAGGTGGGTTCAGGTGGGTAGATGATGGGAAATTTTCTGCCATATTCATTGCCAATTTCGGTGCCTGAGCAAGTACTGGCAAGGCACAGCAAGTCATTTTATTGGGCTAGTTTATTTTTAGGTTCTGAATCGGCTGGTCGCACCGCGCAACTTTACCAATTTTGCCGATTTGTTGACGACTTAGCTGATGGAGATCTCCCTGGTCGCAAGGAATCCCTAGAAGATATCCGTGCCCGTCTAGATGGTAGTAACCGATCGGCAGGCTTGGAAGTTGAAGCGTTCATGCGGCTTGCCGAGGAGAACAACATTCCGCTGGTAGCGGCTCGAGAGCTGCTCGACGGTATGCTTAAAGACCAACAAATCACCAGTGTGTTGGACGAAGCTGAATTACTTCGCTACTGCCATGCCGTTGCTGGCACTGTTGGTCTTATGATGTGTCGCGTGCTTAACTGTGAGGAACAACGTGCTGATAGCTTTGCTATCGATCTAGGAATTGCAATGCAACTGACAAACATATCCAGAGACGTGTTGGAAGATGCAAAAATGGGCCGTCGTTATCTGCCAGCCAGTTGGGTAGACTTGCCCGCTGCTGAGATTGCCAAGGCGGGTATCGCTAGTCATCAACCAGTTGCTATAGCAGTCGAGCGTCTTCTCAGTCTTGCTGAAGACTATTACGAAAGTGCCTTACTGGGTATTCAGTTACTTCCTTTTCGCTCACGACTATCCATCACTGTTGCATTGCGCGTCTATCGACAGATTGGTTGGGTGTTAAAACGTAGAAACCTGCCGTGGTGGCAAGGAAGGGTTTTTGTATCTAAACCAGAAAAATCGTTGCTGAGTCTCCGTAGTCTTGGCGACTTAATTCCAGTGAAAGTGCCGGCCCATAGGAAAGAGTTGCACCAGTATTTACAGGGCCTGGCTGGTGTCTAACCTGAGTTCTAATGCGAATAACGTCATTGAGCTTGATATTGCTATTATTGGTGGTGGCAGTGCCGGCATTACGCTAGCCGCTAAGTTGAGTAACTGTTCCGCTGTCGTTGTAGAGCCACGTACTCCTAACGAGCGCGACTGCAGTTGGGCGTTATGGGTCGATAGTGACCAAGAGAAACAATTCGCTGCGGTGACTAAAGGTAGTTGGAAGCAATGGCGGATGATTGATCATCATTCCGAAGTACTTCATGGTAGTGATCAGTATCGTTATATAAGCCTTAGTGCTGCTCAGTATATGGCGCAATGCGAAAGTAGCCTGGTGAAGGACGTTAATCTTGTTAGAGCAGCGGCAGAAAATATTGTCGCGGCAGGAAACGGTGGTTCATTTATCGCTGCTGGTCAACACTATAGAGCTGACCATCTCTATGACAGCCGTCCTCCGAAAATCGCTGAACATAGCTTAAAACAACATTTTCTTGGCTGGGAGATACGCACCAAAGCTACTATCAGTGATTCTGAGATTGCGACATTAATGGATTTTCGTGTTGATCAAACTCGGGGCCTGCATTTTATTTATGCATTGCCTTTCTCTGACCGTAGAATATTAATTGAATCTACCATGATCTCTAATAATGTAGAGAGCAAAGAATGGTATCGGCAGGCTATTGAGCAATGGCTGCGAGACCAAAATATAGAGATAGAAGAACACTTGGGCGAAGAAACCGGTGTCATTCCTATGCAGACTGTAACTCCATTGGATGCTGGTATTGCGGGCATTGGCGCGGCTAGTGGCGCAGTACGTTTGTCCTCGGGTTATGCTTTTGCAGGCATTCAGGCGCAGATCACTAAATTGGCCAAGGGAATCAGCACGGGTCAATATACGGTTCCCACTCCTATCTCACCTGCATTAATCCGTATGGACAAAATTTTTAATCGTGTACTCTTAGCAAAGCCAGAGCTGGGAGTTTCTCTGATGATGGGCACCGGCAAGGCTTTAGACGCCAATGGTTTTGCACGTTTTATGCTTGGCTCCGCTAACATCGTAGACTGGGCCAAGGTTATAACGGTCATGCCTAAAATCCCTTTTCTAAAGCAGATTTTCCCGTGATTAACTCTTGGGATGTAATTGCGATCGCCGCCGTTCTTCTACTAGGAGTACCCCATGGTGGTCTTGATGGTGCTGTTGCGCGGCGTATTGGCTGGCCTTCAGGACTTGTTCCCTGGTTAAGTTTTCATCTTGCCTACATTGCTTTAGCAACATTGGTCGCGCTCCTTTGGTGGTTATTTCCATTATCCAGTCTTGGGGTGTTTCTACTGATATCAGCGCTGCACTTTGGAGCAAGTGATATCACAGACATTGGCACTGATTGGCTTCCTTGGACGGCTCATGGTGGTTTGGTCTGTGTTGCGATTCCTAGTCTGCAAGCTTCATCAGTAGAGCCGATTTTTGCCATTCTCGTCGGTGAGGGCAATGCGAGTCTAATGATGATGGGTATCAGTTATTTATTTGTACCCTGGCTATTCTGCGTTATTGGCTACTTCGCTTACGCTTTTATCAAACCCCAGTATCGTAAATCATTAATTAGCCTATTGGCATTGGTTGGATTGGCCAACATATTGCCACCACTGATCAGCTTTTCACTTTACTTTTGCCTGTGGCATAGTCGTGGTCACATGCTGCGGTTATGGCGTAGCATTGCGCAACATGATCGTAGCCGTAGTCTACAAGAAGCAACAATTTATACGTTTATGGCTTGGATTAGTTTGGCGATCATTTTCTATTACTTAAAGGGTTCGGCTTCGACATCGCTGGTCCAGCTAACCTTTATTGGTCTGGCAGCACTCACTCTGCCTCATATGTTACTGGTCGATTACGCCGATAGAAAATATTATAGAAGAGAGGCGTTGCTATGAGCGATATCCGTACTCGCAAAGCAGACCACATAGCGTTGGCACTGAAACCGAAACATCAAGCTCAGCAGAGTGTTGGATTTAACCGCGTGTGTTTTGAGCCCAACGCTTTACCACAGATGGCCTTGACGGATATTCAGCTCAACAGCAACTTCTTAGGTCAGGCTGTTGCAGCCCCATTTTTGATTGGCGCCATGACTGGAGGCTGTGAGAGTGGAGAAATAATTAATCGGCATCTCGCTGAAGCAGCTCAGGCCTGTCAAATCCCACTGGCTCTGGGTTCGCAAAGAGCGGCCATAGAGCAGGGTTTACCGCAAGATGTTCGGCGCTGGGCACCCTCAGCTATTGTACTGGGCAACCTGGGTGCGACACAGTTAAAGCAGCACGGGTCTGACTTAGCCCTGAGAGCTGTAGAGTCGGTAAGAGCAAATGCTTTGATCATTCACCTCAATCCTTTGCAAGAGTTGATACAACCTGACGGAGACCGCGATTGGAGTCTGATTTTAGAAGCAATCGAAAACTGTAACTCTCGGCTTGATGTGCCGATTATTGTCAAGGAAGTTGGATCTGGTATCGGCCCTCGCAGTGCTAAAAAATTGATGGACGCTGGTGTTAAGTGGATTGAAGTCGCTGGTCGCGGTGGAACAAGTTGGGCAAGTATTGAACTAGATCGCAACGGCTCTGAGCGCGAACAAGAAATTGCTGCACCGTTTATAAACTGGGGGATGGATACAGTCGATTTATTGCCAGCAGTATATAACGCTTGTCCAGCATTAGAGCTTATTGGTTCTGGTGGCGTACGCCATGGACTGGATATTGCCCGTTGCATTCGATTGGGAGCAACAATGACTGCCTTGGCGCAGCCCTTTCTAGCCCCGGCATTGGAGTCCACTCAAGCTGTTATCGATAAAATAGTGGTACTGAAAGAGCAACTGCGCTGGGCCATGTTCCTAACGGGTAGCCGAACGCTGCCAGATTTACGCCTTGCTGCTTTGCAATAGGGGCTGATTAATCGGGTTCCATTTCGAATGTTTCTCAGGCCTGGAATCTATAAAAAATCCTTGGGTCAGGAGGCCCGACTCAACAGCGAGTTGAGTGGCATTGAGTCAAGAAATAACTGTTCGAATTCGCCTGCTGGTATCGGTCTTGAATACAGGAATCCTTGCAGGTAATGACAGCCGATGTCACACAGCAGCTTCTCCTGTTCTATCGTCTCGACACCTTCAGCAACAACTTTGTAGCCGAAACTCTGGGCAATTGAAAGAATAGCCCGGCACAGTACAAGATCCTTGTTTGCGGCCGTAAGATTCTGGATGAATGAGCGATCTATTTTAAGATAGTCTATATCCAGCATCTTAAGGTAGGACAAAGATGAATAGCCTGTGCCGAAATCATCGAGTGCGATCTGTATGCCGGCCTCTTTTAGTGATGACAATAGTGCGATGTTGTTGTGGTCATTCTCCAGTAGCACGCCCTCGGTGATCTCAATCAGAATGCTGTCAGGTTCGACATCAATGGCATTGAGTTTAGCGATCCATCGTGGGATTTGTCCATCTGACATGAATTGCTTGGGAGATACGTTGACGCTGATCTGGAAGCGTTTGTTGTAAGACAGGCGCCATTCGCGAGACTGGCGAATCGCCTCTGTGAAAACCCAATCACCGAGTTCATGAATCAGTCCGACTTCTTCGGCCAGTGGGATGAACACGGTTGGACTGATGGTGCCATGAGTCGGATGGTTCCAGCGTAGTAGAGCCTCAGCTTTGTAGGCGCTACCTGACGCTGGTTCCATGATGGGTTGGTAGAGAAGTTGTAGCTCACCTGCCTGGACTGCGTGGCGCAAGTCGTTTGCAAGACTTGACCGATGGGCTATCTGTTGCTGGATGGCTTCGCAGTTGTGTATGAATCCGCCGCGCCCGCGTCGTTTAACCTCGTACATAGCCTGGTCGGCGCGCTTGAGAAGTTCACAGGGGTCTGTGCTCGCTATTGATGAGCTAGAGATGCCAATACTCGCTGAAACAAGCACCCTGTTGCCTTGCAGTTCGAACGGCTGTTTAATAGTTTCAATGATATCCAGGGAAATCTGTTCGGCAACAGCTGCGTATCCTGGTCCAGTTACGATCACCGTGAATTCGTCACCACCCAAACGCGCGAGCATAGCGTCGTCTGGAAGCTTTTTCGACATTCTGTCGCCGGCTTCACGCAACAGGATATCGCCGATGTCGTGGCCCAGTGTGTCGTTGACTTCCTTGAAATGATCAAGATCCATTAGTAGCAGAGCGAGTCCGTTTCCGGACTTTGCGCTCTGTTGCGTAGCGACAACCAGATCCTCGTTAAAGTGGTGCCGGTTCGGTAAGCCTGTTAGTCCGTCGAAGTAGGCCAGCCTGTGTAGTTGCTGCGTCTGAGCTGCGACTTGTTGGCGCAGTGTTTCCGGTTCGTTGGCAATGCGTCGCGTCAGTGCTGCTAGTAATAAAGCGATTATAATAATAGCAAGTTGTCCCAAGAGGTGAGCTGTATGTGCGCCATTCTTGAGCGATCCAATCTGTAGAGTCCAGATACCGTTCGGTACCGAGATTTCGATCGATTGTAATACTACACCTGCCGTATTTCCGTTGCTTGCGAACACGGACTTAATGCTATCGGTATCAGGACCGATACGGGAGAGCTCGTACACGTACTTTTTGGACGACAATGCGCTCAGGCCTGCACCGCCAATCAGGTCTTCAAGTAGGATCAGTGCCGAGGTAAATCCCCAAAACTTTTCGCTGCCGTCAGGTTGCAATAAAAATACCGGATTTCGTCCAATGACAGCGATGCCCCCCTGCACCAATTCAAAAGGCCCGGCTAGCGTTAGCATACGATCCTGAATAGCTTGAGCTGCTTCATTTTTTCTCTTGTCGTCATTCAGTATGTCGTGGCCAATCGCCTTCTCATTTCCTGCTAGAGGATAGATTTGAGTGACAACACCGTTGGGTGCGAGTTGCAGATTGGTGATCCCATCCATACGGCTCAACAGGGTTGCGGCGTACGCATCGAAACCTGCGAATTCACCGTGTGACCGGGCAACTTCCTGGGCTAGGAAGTAGGTTGAGGAGAACAAATATGATAGGCGGCGCGACAACTCTGATTCCTGAGTTTCAAGGATCTGTTGCATGACCATGTGTTCATCATTTACGTGAAGTGCATGGTTTTGCTTGATAAGAGAGAGCCCACAACTCAGCACCAATATGAAGACGATGAGCGGCAGTGCGTTTCTTGGCCCGAATGGCGAATGAAGTTTTGACTGGAAGTTGCTACGTACCACACAAATAAATTCCCCTGCTGCTCGATTTATGCCCACCAATGCTGCTCTTAGTTTTGTGATTGGCGCAACCTCGGCCAACGGAATACAGTCAGATTTCCTGAACTTAGCCTGTTAGCGGCATGAGGGTTGGAAAATTGAATCTGAATGCAATTGATTGCTAGCATGCAGGAACCACGTACTAGAGATATAGTGCTGTCGTGCTCTCCTCTTGTTGCCATTCGGTATCGCTGAATTCGTGCGGATTGGATTGCAGATGCCGCACTTATCATTGTTTACCGTGCTGACTTCAGGGGCGGCCAATCTGGTTTCGATCATCGCCGTAGGTCTTGCCTCAACAGCCTTGTTTGCCCCTGTGGCAACTCCCGTTAATCTGTCCCATCGATTAGTCACAACAAAATACAACCCGGCGCGCACATGGACCACCAAAAATTCGGTGGGTATTGGTGGTTCCTATCTGTGTATCTATGGCATGGAAGGCCCAGGTGGCTATCAAGTTTTGGATCGTACGCTTCAGATGTGGAATCGGTATAAGCAGACAGAGGGATTTTCCAAGCCTTGGTTGCTGCGGTTTTTCGATCAAATACGATTCTACGAAGTAGAGCATGCCGACCTTATGCAAATACGCCAGGATTTCCCTCATGGGCGCTACCTGTTAAGTATTGAGCAGATGAGCTTTTCATTGGCTGAGTTTCAAACCTTGGCGGGAGAACAAGAGCATCAGATAGGCGCGTTTCAGGCACAGCGTGAGCAGGCCTTTGCAGATGAGCTTACTTAGTGGCGAGCAACTGGGCAATTCAATATCTCAATACAGGAACCGGAAGTGATTGAGGTAACGATTGATTGGCCGGATGACTGTGTTGTTATTGAAAGTCCTGTTTTGGGTAACTTGTGGGAACGTCTTGTTGAGCCGGGCTAACTGGTAACCGAAGGCCAAACAATGCTAATACTGGAATCAATGAAAATAGAAATTACTGTAATCGCGCCTACTATCCATCGGTAACCGGCTTCAGCAATTGTTCAATCTAACGGTGGGTACGACAAAGCGGTCACTGCCAAAGCTCTGTGAAAAGTCCTTAGGACGATCAGATTGGATGGACATTGTTGTATGCGGTGCCCATATGCAGGATATGCCTCTGAACGGGCAGATAACAGATCGTGGAGGCTATTTTGTTGAAACAACTAAAACATTGGCTGATTATCAATTATTTGCCTTGCATGATGCGCCGATTCAGAGACCTGCATTAGTACGTTCATTAGACGGTGGTGCAGCAATCGAAGTCGAGGTATGGCGTATCCCCAGTGCAGAGCTTGGAAGTTTTCTGTCAGGTATTGCGGCACCACTCGGGCTTGGCCACGTCAGTCTATCTGATGGCAGATCTGTGGTTGGATTCATAGCAGAAGCCTGTGCTGTTAGTCGATCCACTGACGTCACACACTTAGGTGGATGGCGAGCTTATCTTGACAATAAATAAATGTGCTTGGCCATGACAAGGCTAAATCTGTTGGGTCCATAGCCGTAGCCACTATATGGATACCGCTATGGGCGCTTTTCGAAAGCCAAAGAGCATGGCTTTTTAGAAGTCTGAAGCTGCCATTGCTGCAAACAGACTATACCCTGCGTTAGTTTACAGCTATCGCATTTGGAATCAGATAGGGTGCAAACCCTACGATTCGTTGAATGTCATAACCGCCTTGAGGTATGGGTCTGCGATTGCCGGATTTTTCCCATTTGTGATGAGTAATGCCGTTATTTTTCTTGATATTCTGTCCGTGATACATCGTCCAGGCGGTGACCTTGTCGTTGTCATCCTTGGTAACGTTGACCACGGTTCCCATATGGCCTATCGCGCCGCCGTCCTCTTTGTATAGGCTGTCAATGCCGTCTCTAGTTTTTGGTATTCTGAGTGAGAACCAGAAGACCGTACCTGGTTTGATTTTATTTCGGAAATTAGCAAGCTTCATGGGGGCTGCAAAGGTGTCTTCTCCATCATAAAATACGGGTGAGAACAGTCCTTTTTCGTCATACCATTTGGCAAGTCCTCGAGTGGTTCTGGCTTTTGGTTTTCCGGGAGGTGTGTTGTCGCTGTTATGAACGTATTTAGAAATTCCTGCTGGTGCCGCCATTTTTACGCCTGGACACATTGTTGCAATTCGACTGGATAATCGCAAAAAATTTCCACTGCAGTCTCGCCATTCATCGGGTGATTGTTTGGTGTAAATAATCTCCTGGGAATTCATCCAATCAATAGCGGGTAAAATATTGCAACTCTCGGCTGGATCGACTTCCGGGGTGCTGACTTCAAGCTTATTAAAATCGATTACAAGTGGTTCAACCGGGTTTGGTGGTTGTGTGATCACGCAGCCGATGAGTAGTACGCTGCAGAGGATAGATAGGTATTTTGCGGTCAAAGTCATCTCTTGCATCTCCTAGTTTTGCACCAATTTGTTTGTCTGCGCCCGTGATTATTGTGCGTGCCATCTGATAGGTTTTTTGGAAGAGTACTCCATTCCAGTACGGGGATTAGAGGAAATGGGTAATATCCTACATTCTGGATGTCTCCATAGCCACGTCAACGTCAATCTTGTGGCGAATACTTGTCTAGTACAGATTTACCCCACTATTGCACTATGAAGCAATCGCAGCGCAAGTATGGTCAAGACACCCTTAAACACTTTTTTAAAAGTCGATTCAGGCAGATGACGCAACAAGTGTTGCCCAAGCCAGGTGCCGGCTAATCCGCTGATGATCATGGCGGCAACTAGAGGTAGCCATTCCACCAGCACGAAGCCGAGAAACCCGAACGCTGTAACTTTGAATAGGTGCTGTAGGGTCATGCAGGCAGCGTGAGTTGCAACAGTGCGGTCGCGATCATAGCGATCTGGTGATAGGAATGCGGCGAGTAGTGGGCCGGTGGCACCGAGAAACATAGTGGCAAAACTTGTCACGCAGCCTATACCAAAATAAGCCACATCTGGCACCACCATACCACTCGCCCTAGGTGCCCAAATTGACCACAAAATAAAAGCTGCAAGAAACGATTGTAACCATTGAGTAGGTAGTCCTACGATAATCTGGCTGGCCAGCACAACGCCGATCAGGCTGCCAGGCACAAACCAGCCGACGACACCGCGCATGATGTGGTTGTGCAACATCGTGGCGCGTCCGGCATTTGACCCTATCTGGACAAGCGCATGAACTGGCAAAGCAACGATGGGCGGTGCGAACGACAGCAACGCAATGAGCATAGCAACGCCACCACCGACACCAAATGCTGCGCTAATTGCCGAGGTCAGAAAGCTGATGGTGATCAATGCAATAGCCACAAAAGGGGCTGTATTAGTGGGTAGCCACTCCAAAGGTCGAGCTCCCTTCATTCGCCGCGATGTGCAGATTCGGGCTGTGTTGAAAATTGGTAAAAACGTTGAAGGTTAGCATCTAGTTTAACTGCTGAAAATAGGCGTAAGATATTCTGTCTGCACATTGTGCTGCTGGGTAATGCTTTAGCGGATCCTATCAGATCATCAAACCTGATTAGAGATGCGTAGATGTCTAGACAATGCCGCGGATTAGTGCAGCAACGCAGGGTGAATTTTCACCATGACAGGCTTCGTCTGATGCGATATGGTGATGACCTTCGAAGTAGACGGGTGTCTCGACGTGACTGTTAAAACTATTTTTATTCCTGCAATTTGTTTGATGTTCATGAGTGGTTGTGCGTCGATGAGCAAATCGGAGTGTGCCAGCGCAAATTGGGAGTCACGAGGGGCGTTAGATGGTCAAAACGGCAGTCCCTTATCGTTGTTGTCTGATCACACAAGTGCCTGTGCGAAAATAGGCGTTACACCAAACGCTGGGTTGTACAGCAAGGGCCATGCAAATGGAGTGAAGCTTTACTGCACACCCAGTAGCGGTTTGGCAAAAGGTCGTATGAATGCAGAATACAATGATGTTTGCCCAGTTGGTTTGGAAGCCCCCTTCCTTTCAAGCTTCGTCGACGGTCTGGAACTGAATCTGTTCAAGGTCGAACAGGAAAAGGCTGTTGCTGAATCCAGGCTATACCGCCTCCGACTCGAACAGTCTCGTTATGATGATCCTATTCCTGAGCACTTGCTTGACGATCTCGATAATGAAGAAGACACAGTAGCGCGCTACTCATCTCAGGAGTTGAGATTAAAGCTCCGTATATCGGAGATGCGCTTGAAAATTCGTACTGTTAGTCCGTAAACCGATGACTGAAGACGCTGAAGTAAATACTTATCCCTGGCTAACAGAGTGAAGGGGCAGTAGGCATTTGTCTTTGTGACGATTTAAAAAGAGGGGTTTATGCATTATCCCCGTACCTTGGAGGGATTCAGGAAAGCAGCTGTTACATAGGTGCGCTGCAAGGTCCTAATGATGAGTTGCAGCGTGACGTTAACAGCGCAGCATAGGGTGCGTTGAGCTGCGAAAAGTATGTCTGTTCGAACGGCGTAAGGCCCCCACCATGATGGCAAAAATAGACAGGCAATCTATGTCCGATGTCCCGCTAGCCGGTGTGGTGGGTGAGACCTCTCATGCTTGAGGAGTCGCTCAAATAGGCTATTGCCTATAGTGTTGGCACGCTTCTTAGGAAGAGCACAGTGTCCAGTCATGGCAGAGAGGGCTTGGGTGTTGAAAAAACGTTATCAGGGACCCTAGCTTTCGCAACCATGCTTAAGTATAGGCTGGCGCATGGGTTTGTTGATTGATGCGACTAGCCAGTAGTTAGGTATGGTTGACATTGTCCATTAAGTCACGTTATTTATGGTGTCCGTTCAAAAATGGAGAATTCAGAGCAATGAGTACAACTGCCGCCGAAATGGCTCCCGACACTAAACCGAGTGCAGAGCTTCATGCTGTTAATCAATGGCTGGAGGCATTCGAAAGTGCCCTGAGCCAGGCAGATGCAGAAGCTGTCGCTGAGCTGTTTGAGCCCGACGGTTTCTGGCGAGATATGGTTAGCTTCACATGGAATATCACGACCATGGAGGGGCGCGATGCAATCAAGGATATGGTGGCTCACTGTGTCGCCGACGCTAAGCCCAGCGACTGGCTTAGCGCAGAGGCACCGACTGAAGCTGATGGTATTATTGACGCATGGCTGACCTTTGAGACAGCCGTTTCCCGCGGTCGTGGCCATTTACGTTTGCGTGATGGAAAAGCCTTCACCTTGTTGACAACAATGGTTGAGCTGAAGGGCTACGAAGAGCAGCAGGGAGTTGGGCGGTCCATGGGGGTTCAACATGGCGCTGACAAGCAACGACAGACTTGGTCAGAGGCACGACTAGACGAGCAAGCTCGTCTGGGCTACGAAGAGCAGCCTTATTGCGTTATTGTAGGCGGGGGTCAGGGCGGTATTGCACTGGGTGCCCGAATGCGTATGTTGGGCGTGCCGACAATCATTCTTGAGAAGAACCCGAGGCCTGGCGATAGCTGGCGCAACCGGTATAAGTCGCTTTGCTTACATGATCCGGTCTGGTACGACCATCTGCCGTACATTCCGTTTCCTGAGCATTGGCCTGTATTCGCACCCAAGGACAAACTTGGTGATTGGTTGGAGATGTACACCCGTGTGATGGAGCTTAATTATTGGCACTCCACGGAATGTCAAAGCGCCGCATACGATGAAGCCTCAGAAACCTGGACGGTCACTGTCAAGCGTGAAGGTGTTGAGGTTGTGCTCAAGCCTACTCAACTTGTTATGGCAACGGGTATGTCCGGACGTGCCAATATACCTACGCTGCCTGGACAGGAAAAATTTAAAGGTGAGCTACAGCACTCTAGCCAGCATTCGGGACCCGATCAATATGCAGGTAAGAAAGTGGTTGTGATCGGCTCCAATAACTCGGCTCACGACATTTGTGCGGCGTTGTGGGAGAACGATGCCGATGTGACGATGATTCAGCGCAGCAGCACGCACATTTGCAAATCAAACACGTTAATGGATTTAGCCCTCGGTGATTTGTATTCCGAGAAGGCGCGTGCTAACGGCGTCGATCATCACAAGGCAGACTTAATCTTCGCATCGGTGCCATACAAAATTCTGCCGGCTTTTCAGATTCCTGTTTACGCCGAAATGAAGGAGCGTGACAAAGACTTGTATGACCGACTAGAGAAAGCTGGGTTCATGCTCGATTTCGGTGAGGATGGGTCAGGGTTGTTCGTGAAGTATTTGCGGCGTGGTTCGGGCTACTACATTGATGTCGGGGCTTCAGAGCTCGTCGCCGATGGCAAGATCAAATTGAAGCCAGGTGTCGCAATCGCAGATTTTACTGAATCCTCAGTGGTGTTTGATGATGGTAGTGAGTTGGAAGCTGATCTTGTCGTGTTGGCAACGGGGTATCAATCCATGAACGGTTGGGCCGCTGAACTGATTAGCCAAGAAGTTGCTGACAAGGTTGGCAAGTGTTGGGGCTTAGGGTCGGATACCATTAAAGATCCAGGTCCATGGGAAGGAGAGCTGCGAAATATGTGGAAGCCGACCCATCAAGAAAATTTGTGGTTTCATGGAGGCAACCTGCATCAGTCAAGGCACTATTCGCAGTTTCTATCACTGCAGATTAAAGCTCGCATGGAAAGCCTAGACACACCGGTCTACAAGCTTGCCGAGGTTCATCATTTAAGTTAGCTTTCACCGACTAGCAGTTTAAGCTTTTCTACATAAAGAGTATGGCCTCCGCGGCATTGACGCGGAGGTTTGATCTGCCTGAGGGTTCATGCAACTCTAACTAACCCCTCTAGCCCGTGAATTTTGTGGTGCGGTATACCCCTCTCGAGCGTTGATTGGATTAACACCGCACGTGAATATAACGTGCAGTATGTGCTCTTGAATAGAGCGGCTTTATTCTAGCGTTATTCCCGGCGGTATGGATTCTGCATCGAGCATGGTTGGCCCATAGTTAGGGCGCCATTGCGTTGCAGGAGTTGGTTGATGCGTTTCGGGAAATCGTCGGTATTGATGCTGAAAAATTGTCTCAAGTTCCCATTGCATTTTTTGCAACTCTTTAGTGGTGCCAAATCATTCGAGAAAAACTCTCTGTTGGGCAGCCGTTTTCTTAATAAGCACAATTTGCATATTCATAGAGTCACATTAGGTATGCGGATGGCACGTATGCGTAGACGCCGTCTTGCGCCACTTGTATCAGCACAACTTGTTGCTGCGTATGAGCAAGATGGTTTTGTACGGATAGAGAATTTCCTGGACAAGGATCATTTTCAAGAGCTGTTGCACGAAATACACGAGACTAATTTTGATCGGGTAGACATGTACCAGGGGGCCACCACAACTCGCCGTTCAATGATTGATGATGCTGATCTTGTGTCACGCCCGGCAATTTTTAAAGTCCGTGAAAACAAACGGCTTCTTAATCTTGTGCGCTATGTGGCTTCTCATGCGGGCCAACCACTGGTGACGCTACAGACTGTATTAGCTAAAGCAAGTGGGAATCAAGATCCTCAGAGTGATTTGCATAGTGATACCTTTCACGCAACTGCAAAAGCCTGGTTGTTTCTAAATGATGTTGAAGAGGATGATGGCCCATTTTGCTATGTGAAAGGCTCACACAAGATGTCCGAGCAGCGATTGGCATGGGAAAAATCCATTTCAACATCTATTGACTCTGTGGGCAATAAATATTCACGGCGTGGATCCATGAGAGTCTTGGAAGATCAGCTGTCTGAATTGGGATACCCTCAACCCACTAAAATGGTAGTTAAGGCTAATACTCTTGTTGTGGCAAATACACATGGGTTTCATGCTCGGTGTGCGAGTATGAAAAATACGACACGAATTGAGATTCACCTATCGCTGCGGCGTAATCCGTTTCTGCCGTTTGTTGCGGCGCCGTTAGGGGGATTGCACTTTGCAGCTCTTCCGATTATCAAAGCACGAGTGAATCGTTTGGTTGTTTTTGCACAGACTCAAATTGGAAAGTTAGGTATAAAACCCTGTCCGTGGAATTCGATTGGATATGGCAAGTCGAATGAATGGAGACACCCAGACTAAGTATTGGCCTTAGCGAACAAGTGAGTAGTCCACAACGGCGTGTTGAGAGCTCTGAATACTGTGTTCTGATAGTAATCTTTGTAAACATCCTCTGGAACTTTGTCCAAAGTGATAGGGGTTGTGTCGACATTCGTCGTATGATGTGACTCTGCCACGTGCAGTGGCAAGCATTGAAGAGAGCTTGCCAGGGATAAACTCAATAGCGTCGAGCTGGTGGGTATGCGAGAGTCGTTACATTGAAATCTACTTTGATATTGGCCAATTCAGAACGTCTTCTCCCAGGCAGAGGTTCACCGGTTTCCGGAATCATGGTATTTGCGATTGCCTGCTATTTATTATTTGGCTCCACAGTTGCGCTTTCCCAAGATAAGGAATTTGTCGTTGCTACTAAGGAGGCCCCACCGTTTGCCATGCTGGGTTCTGACAATCAATGGCATGGCTTGTCGATCACGCTTTGGGAGGCCTTGTCACAAAAGCTGGGGATTAAATTTCGTTATGAGGAAGCCACTCTTGCTGACATGATCGAAGGCGTCGCCGCCGGACGCTTTGATGCAAGTATTTCAGCGATCACCATCACTAATGAACGAGAACAACTCGTTGATTTCAGCCATCCTTTTTATACCACGGGTTACGGCATCGTCGTGCCACGTGCAGACTCGGGCTGGTGGGGTATGTTCAGTCGGCTGTTATCGATGGATTTTTTAAAGGCTGTTGGCTGTCTGATACTGCTCCTCACTTTCGTGGGTTTCTGCTTTTGGCTGGCTGAACGTCGCAAGAATCGTAAAGAATTTCGACCTGGCATTCAGGGAGTAGGGGATGGTTTCTGGTTTTCAGCGGTCACCATGACAACCACTGGGTATGGTGATATGGCGCCACGCACGTGGGCTGGCCGTATAGTCGGGCTGGTCTGGATGTTTACCGCATTGATTATCACCTCTACTTTCACCGGTACGATCGCCGCAGCCTTAACGGCAGAGCGACTGGCGCAATTTGTGGAAGGACCGGCCGATTTGTCTGGTATTACAACCGGTTCGATAACAGATTCAGCATCTGATGGTTGGCTTCAAAGCTATGGCCTGAACTTTATTCCCTACCAAAGTGTGGAAGAAGGGCTTGAGGCGGTTGCAACAGGCAATGTGCGGAGTTTTGTCTACGACCGCCCGTTGCTACGTTATTTGGTTGAGAAAACTTACGCTGACTCGATTGAGCTGGTGCCTGGAATCTTTGGACGCCAGGATTACGGTATCGCTTTGCTGCCGGGAAGCGAATGGAGAGAGCCATTGAATAGAGCACTGTTAACCTACCTCGGTACAAATGAATGGGAGGCTGAGCGGCGGCGTTGGTTGGGTCCAGGTTAATTTTATAATATCTATCGGGTACTCAGATTCTACTGTTAGTACACAGCACGTCTAACTCAACGTTGTGCATTAACAACATGGCTGCAGATCTGGGCGCTGTCACTTTATTTAAAGCTGTAGATATCACTTGCTATAACATAACGTTATGGTTTTTTTTTGCACGACCCAGTCTTGGCGAAAGTGCTATTTTGATCATGCTATTTTTATCTATCAATAAAAAGGAAGTTGAAATGATCAAGAAAATATTAGATGCATCGACAGCGATGGCGCTCACAGCAGTCATGACAATGAGTGCTGGCGTTTTTGCTGCGGACTACCCTGAACGTGAAGTTCTGGGTGTTGTTATGTGGGGTGCTGGTGGTGCAACGGATACGGTTGCTCGTGCGATTAATCCTGCTGCAGAAGAAGCATTGGGAAAGTCGATTGTTGTGTTGAACAAATCCGGGGGCGCAGGTGCGATTTCAACGGCCTATGTAAATGCAGCACCCGCTGACGGATACACATTCCTGTACGGAGCTGAAAATCCTCAACTACACCCAATCATGGGTGTTGCTGATCTGGACTATTCAAAATTTTATCCCATCAATATTCTAGGTCGTGGCGTAGCTGTGATCACCGTCCCTACAGACTCCAAGTATATGTCTATGGAAGATCTGCTGGCTGACATCAAAGCCAACCCAGGCCAAGTTCTAATGGGCTCTACTGGTCCTGGAGGATTGCCAAGTACGATCAGTGCGCTGATCAAAAATGCTGCACCTTTCGATGTCACTGCCATTCCCTTTGGCGGTGAAGGCCCAGGTCTGATAGCCATGCTCGGTGGCGAAGTCGACTTCATGCCAACAGGTATTTCTGCAGCAGCTGAGCAGGTTAAAGGCGGTAAAATGCGCGTTTTGGCCGTCGTAAACGGTTCACCTGTTGATACGCTTCCAGATGTTCCAGCAATTACAGATGCTCTACCTGACATGGGTAAGTTTCTGCCATGGGGCCCTTTCTATGGAGTCTTCGTCAGAGGTGATACACCTGACGATGTGAAAGCAACCTTGACTACAGCCTTTGACACCGCAGCTCAGAGTGAAGGCTTCAAAATACTGATGGCAAATCGCGGCAACATTGTGATGAACATGTCTGGTCAGGAAGCTGTCGATTTTTTGAAAAAATGGCAGCAAGTAACTGCTTGGGCGCTTCAGGATACGGGGGCTGCTAAAGTGAACCCTGAAACTATAGGCATTATGCGTCCATAGTTTTCAGTGACTACAGCCCGGTCTGAATTCTTCTGGCCGGGTTTTGACGTCTGACTATTGGGAGCGTGGTATGTCGACTCGACTAAAGGAGCCAGCCAGCTCAGCAAACCGACCGGGAGAATTAGTTTTTGCTATTGCGCTAGCAGTTTTCAGCGCTGTTGCCCTTTGGCAGGCTTGGCTAATCTCCGGATTTTACGGATTGTCGGAGCCTGGAGTGTTTCCGATGTTGGCGGCAGGCACCATGCTTGTGTCAAGCCTTTTTATTCTGCGTGATGTCATGTCAAATGCAAGAGACATCTCCAATGAAAAAAGTCAGTCAGATGATTTTTTTCAAACTGTTTTACCACTCCGACTAATCGTCATGATATCGCTTGTGGGGTTGTACATTGCATCGATGCCCTGGTTTGGTTTCATCGTCGCCTCAGGGGTTTTTCTGTTGGCATCGTTCATGTACTTGTGGCGCAAAAGCCTGGGTATTTCTGTGGTGCTTACCGTTTTTTCCTTGGCTTGCATCTACGGCATTTTCCGCGTTGTCTTTCAAGTGGTTCTGCCTAAGGGCACGCTGTTGACAGGGATGTTCTGACATGCTCGAGATATTAGCGAACCTAACCTTATCCTGGTTCGACCTCTCGCTGATGCTGTTAACCGCCATTGGCACGCTGGCAGGTATTTATGTTGGCGCCATTCCTGGTCTATCGGTAACCATGGCCACCTCGATCCTAATCTCTTTTACGTTTCGTTGGGAGGTGAATGAAGCGCTGGCGTTGATTGCAGGCGTGTTTGTTGGTGGTGTCTATGGTGGATCAAGAACTGCTATCCTGCTTAACATTCCCGGCGCTCCTAGCGCAATTGCCACGGCGATCGAAGGCTACCCAATGGCTAAGCGTGGCGAAGCAGGAGAGGCCATCGGGTTAACCACAGTCATGTCAGTTATTGGCGGGTTCATAGGGATTTTTGCGTTGGCGTTATTCGCTCCAGTGATTGCTAGTTTCGCGATTCAATTTAACTCACGTGACTACCTTTTATTGGGCTTAATCGGCATCCTTTTGGTTGGTTCGTTGTCTGGTGAAAGCTTTGCCAAGGGAGCCTTTGCCGGTGCGCTTGGTGTTTTGATCGGTATGGTCGGTCTCGATCCAATGACGGCTGAAGGTCGTTTCACGTTCGGATCGATTACGCTTATGGGAGGGATTCCCTATGTGGCAGCCATGATTGGATTCTTCGGTGTTGCAGAAGCCTTTGTTCAACTTCACAACCTTCACCAACCGGCTGTAAAACAGAAGATTGATCGGATAATTCCGAAATGGTCTGATGTGAAACGCTATTTATGGCTGGCTGTACGCAGTTCGGGTATCGGTACCATTATTGGTGCCTTACCGGGTACGGGGGGCGATATCGCAGCTCTATTGGCATATGATCAGGCTAAGCGCACAACTCCCGAACCGGAAGTACCATTTGGTGAAGGAGCTAAGGAAGGTTTAGTAGCTCCAGAGGCTGCCAATAACGCAGCTGTAGGTGGAGCCTTTGTACCGATGTTGACGCTGGGTATTCCTGGTGATGCGGTTACTGCTGTAATCATTGGAGCGTTGTTCATTCACGGTCTTAAACCAGGGCCTTTATTGTTAATAGAGACACCACATCTGTTCTGGTTTATTGTTGGCAATTTAGCGCTTGCCAATATATTTCTACTTATTTTCGGCTTAACAGGCATTAAAATATTTACAAAAATTGTTGAGTGTCCCAAGGCGATACTTATCCCGCTTATTATCGTTTTCTCATCTGTGGGCACGTATGCTATTCAGAACAACCCTGTGCATATTGCCTGGATGCTGGGCTTTGGCGTCGTGGGCTACTTCTTGAAGGTGTACGGTTTTCAAGTGGGACCGGTCATATTAGGTGTCATCCTTGGCCCTATGATGGACTCTAACTATCGTCGAGCTATGCTCGGCGCTCGAGGAGATATAAGCACTTTTTTATGGAATTTCATCTCGCATCCTATCTCGTTGGTTTTGACCTTCAGCTTTCTTACTCTGCTAATTTCGCAAACCCCTTTGATCGGTTGGATTAAACGCCGATTTGGTGTTTAGTTACATAGCTAGGTTGTTGGGGGAAATGTTCAAGCGTAGAGCAGAGGTGCTGTATTTCTTCTATTGCAACGACAATCAGCACTACACCATCTGAAACTATCCATTTGGAATTTCTTTGCCACTGATGTAGCTAGCATCACTTCAACGATTAAGAAGATTTTCGATTTTTAATCTGACACGTTCACGATAGCTTAAACGTTGACTATATTGCTCTTCAATATATGCTAAGCAGCTCAGGTTGTATTGAGGTGTTTGCGTAGCGCCTTTCTTTGCGTTTGATTCTAGGCTGGTATTTGCATCAGGGGTCAGTAATTCTGCAATCGTCACATCGAACCTTTTATTGCTATTAGCCCACACCGGGTGATGCTCAGGCGGGCAATGTAGGCTGAACCAGTCATCTCTCCGGTTCTCTGGCATTTTGTACAAAGCCTTGCGTGTTGCTGGTTCAATCTCAAGACTAACAGTTAGACCATTATTGTTGGCCTCAAGTTTGACGACTTCAGATGTACTGCACAAAGCGCCGCTGCTGAAATAGTCTTCTAGTATCTCTAGCTTCGACAACTCCTCAGATGCCACGCTCGAACTGGTGACCAGTAGTAGAACGGCAAAAGATCTATTAGATTTTTTTGCTATTTTCATTGCAGATTATCACCTAATTCATGAATACCACTCTCGCACAAACCGTGCTCTCTGTGTCACCAACGATCTAACTCATGGGCTAGATTAAGGACAATCTTTAATGGAAGGCTGGAAAGTAGATGCCAACAATTTTGCTAGCACCTGTTGTGGTAACAAAGGTCACGCTGAAACCACTTGTCGTCGCACTATCAACGAAGCAGTTGAAGTTGAAAGTTAGTGTTATGTGTTTTCAGCGATCATCGAGAAGCCCTGCCCCTGCTGAGTGGTTTCTTGCCACTCAGCACGCTTTTCTGCAGGAGAATAAGTGTTTGCAAACGCTGAAAGGAAAAAAATCAGGCTGAACGTGTTTAGAGAACGTTTCGCATGCGATCTAACTGTTGTGCCTGATCGGCCTGTTTACGTCTGATCTTACCCTGGAGGATGTTTATCTGTCCCATCAACTGAGAGAACTGCTGTACCGAGTTGCCAGTTGTAGTTTGAGTGACCGCAGGAGTGGGTGTGACTCTAGGAACTTCCGTCACCAAAGGGGCTTGTGTAACTCTGGGGATCTGCGTTACCACAGGGGCTCGTGTGACCGCTGGGGTTTGAGTAGCTATCTGTGTCGTGGTTGGCCTCACAGGTAAAGTTTCAATTTGAGCAGTGCGCACGGCTTGCTCATGCCGGATTGGAATCTCTAACAGTTTGCTGGCAATCTTGGCGTTTACCAGCTGTTGCTCTGCCAGTTGTGAATTGCCCTGTTGAATGGATTGTTCACTTTGCCTTAGCAATTGCTTGGCATTGGCAAGCTTACGTTTTTCTGTTGTCAGATCATCGAGCGTGGCAGCGCTGATAGACGTGTTTACTGGTGCCCCGATGGCGGTGTAAAACTCGGATAAGGCATTGCGCGTTCTGCCGCCTGAAACCCCATCGGGAGAACCGACGTTGAAACCGAAGTCATTTAGAGTGGTCTGTACTTCAGCAACCAAGACTCTATAGGCGTTCCTGCGCTCTGCCACGGCGAGTTCTCCGGCTGTTGGCTGCACAATCACAGGAACAGTGGGTTGAACCGGAGGCAGTGTGGGCTGTGCAGTTGCAACAGCAGCAGGTGCTATGGGTGCCTGCTGACTTTCAAGTAGGGCCAGACGCGCACGTATTCGATCGCCATCCTCACTGGTCAGTTCCAGTCGTTTTTGGCATGCATTGATTGCTTCAGCCCCTGATTTGGTCAGGCATGCGATTTTCACAGCACCTTTGTCCAAAGAATCTTGATTTACTTTAGAGGAACGAATGATCAATTTCTGTTCAGTAGACGCCGCGGCAATGATCTCCTGCAGCGATACCAGTCTTGAATTGCCTGGATGCAAACTCAACGCTTCATTTAGTGTTTTGCTGGCAAGTTCCTGTTGCCCATCCTGATACTGCGAGGACGCCAGCTTCCAGTAAATATCGACATTCCGGCTACCGCTATCAAGCACGCTCTTGCAAATACTCAAGGCATCAATCTGGCGCGCCGTCATACAATCACTGACTGATTGCGCATGCGTGCTCATCGAGTAACTCGTACAGGCCAATAGGAGTGTGGCCATCTGGATGCCCTGGGCCAACGAGTGAATACTTGGCTTCAATATCCTGCACCGGCAGAACCTCGACTACTGCGCGATGCAAAGCCCCACTGGCCGTCTGGGAGCTTGACTAGGTTAAACAGATAGTAGGATTCAACGGTTTTGTAAGGGGGCTCTTCGCGCTCAACCATGGCTTCGATATCTTCCCTGAAATTGTACAGACTGTAGCTGTCCAAAGAATCTGGGCCGCCTGCGATACGTTTCAGAGTTCGGACAATCTCCTCTGAGATAATCTCCATCTCTTCAATGTTTTGAGCCTTTGCACCGGCATTCAGAAATGCGAGCAATTCATCAGAGCGATCGATCAGATCCTGTGCTTTTACAACGTTCGCGGCCACTGTACGTTGGACATTAGTGCTGGCGTCCTCTACTTCACTGGCCAGCTGCAAATGAGTGATAGCTTCGGAGGCAGATTTGCGTAACCCATATTCGTTAGAGGGGATGCCACTAAGAAAACCCGGATCTACGGCTATAGCTACGTCGTTCAGATACTTCTGGGCACGCTCCATGTCACCACCACGGGCGGCCTTTAGCATGAGCTCGCTACTTGCGGCCGCCTTGATAGCAGCTAACTCTGCCGCTACCAGCAGGCCTTGCTTGTTGGGTGCTTGAGGCCAGCCTGTGATGGCATGTCCGATATGGATATGGGCGATAGTGGGTGCATCCCGGCTGACCATACGGTTAACAAACGATCCGCAGGAGCCGAGCCCTAGCGAGATCAGGATGATCAATGGAATTTTGGCAAATACGTAGTGCTTAACTTTATTCATAGCAGATCACCTTTTCGACTAGACGACTTTACAACAGTATGTATTCTATTGCATACGATTAAGAAATACCGGTGCCGAACTGTGCACAGAATTGGTAATGTTCCAGACGATAGTGTAACCCTTGGTATCACGTGGAACCCTCACGGAGCCATACCAAGCCAATATTGTCCCGGGCGCCCCGATCTTGATACATTTGTGCCAGCGCATTCAGTACCTGCTCACCCGAATCTGAGTCGAGCATGGCCTCGCGAATTTCTTCATCGCTCACCTCCTTATTAAGCCCGTCCGTGCAAATCAAAAAGGCGTCTCCAGCCTGAAGCTGATACCAGCAGTGTTCCAGCGCCAGTTGTGGTGCGCCTCCAATGGCCCCAGTCAGCATTTGCGAGTGTTCTGACAGGGCCCTTGGATACAGTAAAAGATCACGATCTTCTACTGCACACTGATGAGAATGATCACGTGTAAGCTCCATAAGCACATCACCTCTGAGGCGATAAATGCGGCTGTCACCAGACCAGGTGCACAGGATGCTGGTTTGTCTGGCTTGCAGAGCTGCCACTGTGCAGCCAATGACGTCAGCCTGCTCGCTATCTGCCTTTTCAATCAATTGAGCGTTGCAGCTATCCAAGTCTGCAACCAAGCGTGCCTTGCAGATGCCCGCTCGTGGGGAAAAAATATAGTTTGAAAGGGTGCTGGTCACCAGTTGGCTGGCGTAGTCTCCACTGGAGTGGCCTCCCATTCCGTCAGCAACTAACCACAGGTTTTGCTCGTTAAGGTCAAGGATTGAGTCCTCGTTGAGGCTGCGAACCTTGCCGGTATCCGTATAACTGTTGCTCTGCCACATGACTAGCGCTCCCAAGGCGCATCTGGCGCGTCGTCCTCGTCCAGTTCTAGAGGCTCTACGTCAGGTACGACCACGGCGCCAGTATCGGCAAAGTCGTCCAACGCAGCCCAATCGTTTGTGGAAGGTGCTTGTTCGATAACATCAGCGATTGGAATTTCCACCGTGTCTTGGGTGTCTGGCTGTTCTGATTGAATTGCGTCTACTGTTTGAGTCTCTGAATCCAGTGTGGCATCGAGTGATTGCTCTTGTGGAGGAGAATCGTCAGCCGCTATCGGAGATTCCGTTTCTGGATTTGCGGGTAGCGCCGCAACGAGTGGTAAGGGGGAGGGTAGCGTGTCTAAGTCGATATGAGCAGTCGAAGCGGCTTTCCAATCGCCGTTGAATAGTGCAAGACCTGCGTTATTAATAGGCAACCCAGCGTTGATCGCTGTGACCTCAACCGTACCACTCGCCATCCATAGACTGTATTCGCTGAGGGTCTGTTGCAGAACGGTATCGAGCAAGCTAGGCAGCGCCTGGCTTGAACTCAAAGCTCTTGACGACAAGACACTAATTGTTACATTATCACCTGTTTGACTGTCTGCGAGCGGCATCAGATTAGTAGTCATTGATGCAGGGACTCTGTGTCTATCGACCATCGAAGCTAACTCACCCTGCAGATCATCGAAGTGGTATTCACTTGACAGCACACGTGTCATTAAGGCCTCTGCTTCATCGAACCAAAGAGCTTTTGTGGTTACGCTTACGCACGGCAACTCATGCTCTGGCAATGACATAGTCAGACAAAAAGGGAACCGTCGGCCCACTTTGTCCTGACTGGCTTTGAGTACGCCGATCCACGGAGTGACGCCAGCAATACCACTGGATAATACGAATCGATAAGAAGGTGCCTGGGCATACTGGTCAGGCCATGTCTGGCTCTGGCTTTCGCCGCTGATCATAACTTGCTGGAGCCAGTCGTCCCAGACTTTGACGAAGGACTGGGGCAGGTTGAAGCGTACAAAATCTCCGCGGTGCAGAGTCTTACCATAATAACCGAGCTGGTTCACAGGCTCTCCGGTGCGCGAAAATTGCGCAATGCGATAGAATTCAATGGGTTGAAACTACTGGTAGCCAACGATAAGTTGACAGGTCTTCCACCGAAGCTATAGGTGACCTTGAGGCTGCCACCTTCGCTTGAACGTGTCCCTTGGTCGAACAGCCTTAATACAGACCAAGGGCCACTCAGACTGATGTTGGAAGGCGACCCCGGTACCACGGGCTCTACACGCAGGCTCACTTGAGTGTTATTTGTCTGGGAGGGCCAGCTGAAAGAGGTCACGCCTTTCACTGGTCCGTGAAAGTAGTCGGTACGACTGCCACCAATATCCAGAAACAAGTGGTTGATGTCGGTGGACATTGTTAATTGCTGAGGTATCAGTTCAAAGCGGAAGGAGGGCAGATTACCGCCTTGGGAAAAGAACGTATTCTTGACATCATCTGCCAGTGCAAGTTGCTTAAGCGTATTGTCCGATAGGCACACGGACGATCCTGTACCTACCCAGGTCCATTGACGTGGTGTCTTTGAAACTTGCCCTGTGAGGTAGGTTGTGACGAACTTATCGACGACACCACCTGGTCCGAAAAACGCACCAAAGTCTGTTAATGCGATATCGGCGGAGCTTTTGCGATTGACTGGGTAGCGGCTTTGAATGGCTCGCTGGTAGTAAGGTAGCACATCAGTCTTCCAGGCGGCATCCAGTTGTTGGCAGAATCCTCCACCCACAACATCGCTGATCTCGTTAGTCAGGCCAGCAACTAGAGAGGCCATTGGTTCTGACAGTCGATCCGCCTTTAATGATATTTTCTGCATGTTGATCGCAAGTTCGGCGCTGAGCTGTGTATTTACTGTGCCCACCGGGTTTTGTGCCATCGGCAAAAGCTGCAGGTTTAGCTCGGCTAACTGGTTCAGCGCAGTATCCAGAGCTGATGTGTTGCCCTCGGAACCTTCGACCAGCGCATGCAGTGTCGAAAATCGTATGGTCACGGGATCAAGCACAAGAGGCGCAGCTAAGGTCTTGGTCGGTGCGCTAAGCAAGGTGCCCAGCGCGTTCTCACGCAGTGTGCCCTTGGCTTCGTCGTCGCCTGATTCTGCTACAGGAGGACGCGTTAGCGTCGTCTGTTGACTGGCAACCACTAGAAAGTTTTTCAGTGGAGAGTCTGCATCTGAGATCAAGGCTACGAATTCGGATGCCTGTTGCAATCCATCGACATTTCGCATGGTCAGATTGCTAAACAACGTTTCCCATTGAGCAATGTAATCGTTGTAATACTGCTCGGTCACCGACGCTTTGAGTTGTTCTGGGGAAAGAGCCTGTCCAGCGGTGCTGGCATAAGGGCCAAGTACCCACGAGTCGTCTGCCAGTGTTTGGCTTATGTTCTGGCTTGCAGGCAGGAATACGTCGTTATAGCCCTCCAGTGAGAAGAAATTCTGCACACTCTGATCAAGAGATACGCCATCTTGACGCACAAACACACGGGGCAGTTCTGGCCCGACAATACTCGTCAATCTCTTAAATGAGTTGATATCACTCAAGGCAGTGTTGCGAATGCGGTTGTAGGCTCGTTGTGGTAGCGATGTATTAGCAGCGATCAATTGATATTGATTGATTAGTGAGTTGTCCAAAGGCCGCGGTAATCTGCGCGGTCGTTCTGTAAACAGCCTGGCCATGTGACTTTTCAACTCTGACCTGATTTGCCTTGATATCTCGCCTGGCAGGTTGGCATCGAAATCAAAGTTGAACCAACCGATAACCCCATCAGCTTCGAACCGGTCTCTTAATCCGATCATCTGGTAGGTTTTGAGTGCTTCGAAGAGGAACTCGCTGTTGTTGTTCTGTGCATGCATTTGATGCTCCAGCCGCACCATCAGACGCGGTAACAGGATTTCTAGTAATAGCTCGTTGTACTTGGAGCTGGCAAGATCACTAATCTTATCTCCTTGGAAGAGCCCGGCCCGTTTCATGACAAAGCCACCGCCTAGCTCACCTTCCTCATTAACTAATGCCAAAGTGCGTGCCTTGTTCAATACGGTGTTGACAGCGATTAGGTCGAGACTGTTTGCATCCAGTGTGTCGACTGCGCGCTGTAGGTCCTGTGTTGCTACCTCAACGTCATCGATGAGGCTCTTGTTTTGTAAATAGCTGGCAGACCAGAATGTCAGCAGGCCAACAGCTACAGTGGCAACACCGGCAGCGGTTGCCCATTGCAGGAGTTTGAGTCGTTTTTCAGTTTTTAGATTTGTGCCTGCCAATCCGGATTCGCCGAATACAACATCGCTGAGCAAGCTGTGAATGAAGAAGCTTCGACCCTCACTGCTTTCTTGTGATGCTTGTGATTCACCGATACCAAAGCTTTGCGAAACGTTCTTGATAACCTGATCCAGTACCGAACCTGATTGTGTGGCGCTGGTGAAATACACGCCTCGAAACAACACTGGCTGCAGCAGTCGTGATTGGGCCGTAAGGCTTTTGATGAATACGTTAATACGCTGCTGGGCGAAGTTAAATTGCAACGGAAATCCGTATATATTTTCGCGATTTTTCTGACTAAGTTCGACATGCAATTTGCCTACGGCCTGCGAGCTGAGTTGTGCTGACAACGCTTCGATTCCGGACAACAGAGATGCAGTCGGGTCGGCTTCGTCTATCGCCAGTGTATGCCCCCATACTTGCTCTCTCTCGTTCTTGTCCATGCTTGCGAAATATTCAGAAAATCCTGCGAGCATGTCGCATTTGGTAAACATCAGGTATACCGGTGGTGCAATGCCTAGTTGGTTGTAGAGCTCTTCAATACGAGTTCGCAGCGTCTTAGCAACTTGTTCAAGTTCTGTGTCGTCGCCGGTAAGAATGTCCTCAATACTTAGGGCTAACAGCACACCGTTTATTGGGCGACGACTGCGCTTGTCTCGCAACATACTTAAAAATCCAGACCAGGCGGACTTGTCTACCTCAGCTTCACTGTCTTGTGTGGTATATCGTCCAGCCGTATCCAGGAGTACGGCCTGATCGGTAAACCACCAGTCGCAGTTTCTTGTGCCACCCAAACCCTTGACCGATAATTTGCCATGCGTTTCTTCTAGCGGGAAGTCTAAGCCTGAGTTGCTGAGCAGCGTCGTCTTACCAGCACCCGGTGGGCCGATAATCACATACCAAGGCAAATCATAGATAAACCGACTGCCACCTGTGCTCGAAAAATTCCGACCTTTGAGGGTCTCTACTGCTTCCTGCATCTTGGATTGCAGTATTTGCAGCTCTTCATCGCTGGCAGAATCGTTGGCTGAGGATTCCTCGTCCGACAATGAATCGAGCATCTGGGCGTTACGACGCCGACCCTGAATGAATCGGGCCGCTGCTAATAGGACAAACATTGCAGACATACTGCCGATAGCGATTACTCTGCTGGACAGGCTCTGCAACGGTGTTGTGTTGTTGAACCCAATCATGGGCCCGACAAACCAGACGAATAGCGACAGGAAAACCAAGCCAATGAAGGCCAGGAATAGACGGTTTTTAAAAAGATTACCCAGTATTTTCATCGCGATTGTAAAGGGCCTTCAGTGAGCTGCTGGTCATTCATGAGCGATGTTGTAACTAGTAGAAAATGGAAACTTCAACGCGCCGGTTGCGGGCACGCCCGCTGGCGCTGCTATTTTCGGCAATGGGTTCAAGACTGCCACGTCCTTCTGCACCTACACGCGTTGAGTCTTGGAGCGAAAAAGCGATTCGTTCGGCAACCGAGATTGCACGTTCTTTTGATAATTCGAGATTTGAGGCAAAGCGCCCGGAGCGAATGGGCACATTGTCAGAATGCCCTGTAACCAGGATCGATCCCTTGAACTGATCCATTGCCTGGGCAATGGCTTGAACTAGTGGCTCAAGGTCGGAATTGAGTGTTGTTCTACCAGAGGCAAACAGGTTGTTACCCAGAATACGAACCTTACCTTCATTGAACGAGTCGTTGACCTCAATCAGATTTAAGTCGATCTGTGGCTGAAGTAGTTGAACAAGAGTGATTAGCTGAGCGTTTGTGGTGCTGCTTGCAGGTGGTGCCGCTGGTGGTACGATACTGTTGACTTGCAGTGTGGCAGGTTTGATTCTAAAAAAACCAGCTATTGCTTTGTCTGAACCAGCTCCAAGGCTATAGCGATATCCAATGTAAACTAGGGAGCTCAATGTCAATGCGGCTGCGCCGATGACCCACACTACGGTCATTTTCGGCAGTCTGCTTTCTCTAATGCCAGAACCCTGCCACTGCAAGGACAGGGCAGCAGCAGGTTCATCGCGAACACTGGCAATGATTTCATAGAGCCATGCTTGTACTTTAGTGAGTGTCTTTTGGCCGTTTTCTGCAATACGGTAGGTGCCTTCGTAGCCTAGTGATAAGCAGACGTACATCAGTTCTAATAGATCGATGTTGTCTTTTGGGTTCTTGCCCAGACCCTTAAGCAGAGCGAAGAAACGTTCCCCACCGACAACCTCGTTATGGAAGGTTGATAGCATGTTGTGTTGTGACCAGTTAGCTTTATGGCCCCAAGGTGTGTTCATGACTGCCTCATCCATCGCGGTGCACATGACATAGCTAGCTTGGGTGACCTTCTTCTGATCATTCAGGATGGGCATTGCCGCCTGCTTGAATTCGTTCAGTTCTTGTATGAGACGGTTGCGCAACTGGTCAGGGTTGGGATGATCGGTCGAGTGTCGGATCGTTAGTAGTAGGGGTAGCAGTCGAGAGGCTGCTTTTTCCAATGGGTTGATTCCACCAAGAGGGGGCAGACTTGCATTATTATTTGCAGGCGCTGTCATCTTAGGCGCATGAGGGGTTGCTGCCCGTACTTGATTGGACGATGGCCGAAGTACCGTCCGATCATCGTCATCGTCGAAGGCAAACGGATCGTTGGTCATTTACGTATCGCCCATAGTTGCATTTCAAGGTCGCTGAAGTTGCCGGCTATGTGTAGAGCCAACTCGCCTGATACGGCGACGTCTCGCCATAGTGGGTCGTCGTCGCGCATCTCGAAGTACACTTGATTCTCGTACATTGGAATGCTGTTCGGTACTGTGGGTAGCGTCTTGAGTGGAATTCCCTGGCTCTGAGCTTTCACTAGGTCTCGCAATTTGGATTTGGATGAAATGGTGATTTGACGCGGCAGGCGCCGACTTAGTTCATCTGGCGTCACGCTTGCCTTGGCGGCCAGAATGAATCGGGATGTTTGGAACAGATTCAAATTTGTGATGGTGGCGGTATAGATACCTGCTTTTACATGTTGAACAAGGATGGATTCAGTGGTGGAATCAGGAATCCAGTTTAGGCTTTGTCTCAGGCTGTCGAGCAAGGGGGCAAAGCTTTTATACTGATCACGATGAAGGTACGGACTAAGCTCAGGGGGTAATTTACTTGCTTGCGTGATGGTCGAAAGATCTCCGGCTAGCTGAGCGAGCTCTCGATAGAACTCCTCAGGGTGAATAGACGATGATTCGTTTATGTGTTTCAGTAGGGGGCCCGCACGATTGAGCGTTTGCAGCAGTAATAACTGATTCAGTTGAGAGGAATCGCTGGCTGTCGCTGTACCAATGCGGCCAGCGAGATCGACTGAACGCTGGGTGACTAGCCCGCTAAGTTCTCTAGCTAATGTTTGCAACGGAGTCGATGCTTGCAGGGAAATTGCGCAAGGGTAAAAACGCTCGTCCAGTACTACGCGATCATCTTCGCGTTTTTCGGTGATTCTTGCCAACGGAATGGTATGGAAGGCCGTGTGATCATCGCCTGCAATGGACAGCCTGGTCCACAGTGATGCGGTAAATACAGTTTCTTCACTGTCCGAGTCGGGACTGTGTCGATCACCGACTAATTTGTCGTTGATCACGTAACGAGAAAATGAACCAGCAGCGCGTGACTCCGCTGCATCTTTGTCTTGCTGGTCTTCAAATGGTAGAGCCAGCGAAAGGACAGCATTCCTGCAATCACTGTCAATCAGCAATGGTGCTGGCAGTTCCCCATCTTCTGGCAAGTTAAACGGAGTGCCATCCGGGAATAAGCCTGTGGCTCTGGTAAGTGCGAATTTGCCTTCGTTTAATGCGTGAACATCCAACTCGAAGTCAATCAGTCCATATGCATGTGTGCCCATTCCCTTGACAATCAGCGCAACCGTGTTTAGCAGGAAACGGTCATGTTGCTGGAAATGCTGAGGACCAAGGAACATGCCTTCGGTCCATAGTGTTCGATCATTTTTCTGCACGACAACCTCTATTTACAAGTGATGCGAACGATACTGGTGATCTCATGCTAACGATCCAGATCAATTGTGACGCTGTTCGCACCGATAGTTGCGAACGCTGCAGCAGTGTCAGATAAACGGGATGTTAAAACACCCAAGTTGTACTGATTTCCCACCGTTGCTATCGCCGATGCGGTATTAGATGGCGCTACTGTTGCAACGGCTTTCCATAAAGCCTGATAGGGATCCCGATACGCTACCGCAATAACGAGCATGGACTGCGCTTTGTTGGCTGGTAGCACGACATCTTTTGTTTCCCCTGGCTGCAGGGTTATGGTCAACATAGGGCGTGGTTCCATTTGCTGGCCGTCAAAATCGAATATCTCTGTGAAAGCCTTATTATCCATGTCCATTTGTGGCTCCATGAGAAAAATTCTCACTCGCACAGGTGAGGGCCTTGCTTGCGTGTCGGGATTCAGGTCGTCACTGGCCGTCAGTGTGAGGGATAATTCATACGGTTGTTCTGACAACTGAATTGGGGCAGGAGCAGCCGTCGCGATGGGTGCGTCAGGGACAGATAAGCCAACTTTTTGCAGTAAACTACATCCAGAGAGCAGGCTGGCAGCCATGGCCAGCGCCATTAGCCTGGTGGCTAGTAAAACCATGTGGCGGTTTGTGCCGTGCGTGTCCCGAATTATCTGCATGTACCTCTCCGTGTATCTTCTGTTCAAGCTATGTTGGCAAAGCTGTCCTGAATGTTGCGCTAAAAATCAGGACGTCTGCCTGCTTTTCTAATGCTTTTTTCATAGGCCTTTCTGAATTCGGCACCAAACAGGTCACCAAAATCACTAACTGCCTCTTCGCAAATAGTATCGTATTGGTTGCAAAACAATTGCCACAACTTTGCATCCCGGGAAATGGGAATATTTGCCGAAATTCCACCAGTTTTTCCCAACATATCAGTTAGTTTGTCTGGATCAAACTGTAATAACAAGGATTTTACAGCTGATTTCATACCTTCCAACATGGCAAGCTGGTGCAATTTGAGATCATCCACTGCTTCTTGAATTGCTTGCTCTGACTCTACGTAGCCTTCGGAATTGCTGGTTAAAAGCTTAGTCAGGGCGTCTGACGAGTTGTATGAGAATTTTAAAGGATTGTTGCCACTTCGGGAGAGTGTTGTGACATCACTGCGAATGGCATTCTTTAATTCCATTCGTGATTGAAGCAGCACCATCATGGCATCGGTCATCTGTGCCAATAGCCTGCCTGTTTGCTCCAGCACCTCTGTGGTGTCTCTGTTTTCAAAATCTGATCCGCGCAGCGAAGCGGCGTTCAGTAATGTCTGCAGAGTATCTGAAGACGCAGCTGGACGACTAGAAGCTGCTGGTTGCGGCTGGTTAATGTTCGAAAAAGGAGACTTGGGTGATTTGGCAGCTTGGCTAGACTGCGGTCTTGAGTGCCGTGATTGTCTCGAGGGCGGCTTTGGTCGGCCATTGTCTGGCAATTGGCTCGGGATGGACACCGTTTCATCGCTGGTTCCTTGAAGCCAGTCGAATTCGTCATTAGGTGATGAAGGGGCTGCAGGTTTTCGAGGTTGGGTTGATGGGCTGGCGAAATTTGTTTCACTGGCACTGTCATCACCATTTGACCAGTCTGACCAGTCGCTGTCGTGTGAGTCAGAGGGGCTGTCTTGGCTGGATTCAGGTTTTTCACTGATGTCCCAGTCATCGCCAAATGGATCATCAGTTTCTGCGGATACTGGAGTCCAGTCAGGTTCGTCACCTCTGAAAGGGTCAAACGTTTGTGGGGCTGAAGACACATTCTGGCCACTGGAGTTTGACTGAAAATCAGCGAACGGATCGTCCACGCTGCTGGCAGATGCCGCAGGATTAGCGTTTTCAATGGCCACACTGAGTGTGTAGTCCCCAATGGCCAGCGTGTCCTCGTGACTTAAGGCGGAGTTTTGGCCACGCCCGACAGGCTCAGCATCACCATTTATGTATAGGCCGTTGGCGCTAGTGTCCTGAATAAGAAGCTGGCCGCCTTCGAGTGTAATCAGTGCATGATTGGACGATATGTAACGACTGGGATCATTAAGGATGTAGTTGCACGCACTGGAACGGCCAACAATGATCGGAAAAGAATCAAAAACCCGCTCCTGGGGATCGATTGGTCCTTGAGTGCAATAAGAACGGATTTTGAGCGTAATTCGCATGGCTTATTTTGTGTGTGCCCGTTCGGTCATTATGTGTGTAGCGTCGAATTTGCCTTTATGATACAAAGTGTTGCCTAAGCAACAAGTTAGCTTCGGAATGTTGATTATTACCGAATTACATTAATAGTATAGCGCCGAGCCTTCCCAATCTGTATCTTTGTAGATAAATTGTTGCAGATTGTGTGTCTCACGTACAAGAGCTGTCAGTTGTATGGAAAATTTCGAAAGTTCACCCGAATTTCAGGCGCTAGTCGTTGCGGCTAACGGCAAGCCTGAACGGAGTATGGGGGATTCGATCATACCGGCAGAGCCTCCGCTTTGGAGTGAGGTTAGACGCCAGGCTCGCAGCCTACTTGGTACCGCCAGTAATCAACTGCCTCTGCATATCTATTTGATTCAGGCAGAAACCAATGTTAACGGCTTCCCCGGGTTACACAGCTCTTTGCAGGTGGCATTGCAATTGCTGCAGGATCAATGGGACGAGGCGTACCCTCAACCCGATCTGGATGACCCTGAGGACATGTATTACGAACGTGTCAATCTAATGAATGAGCTGTCCGACCAGCCTACGTTTCTGGATACTGTTTATCGTCTGCCATTGGTTAGCGTCCGAGGAATCGGAGATTTTTCTACCCGAGACCTGGATATTAGCCTAGGAGGTTTAGTGGGATCCCCTGAAGAGCAGGCTCGTTGTCAGACTGGTTTAATTCGAGGTGCATTTGCTGAGTCAGAGCCCGAACTTTTGCAGAAGGTGGCAGATGTTCTGAGGGAATTGCCAGATATGTGTCGTTCGCTAGAAGCCGTTTTTGCCGAAAAAACGGGACAGGCTGATGTGCTGTCAGTAGATCTTTTGCGCCAACGAATTACTGCGTGTCGCTCGCGATTTCATGAGTTCGCGGACGATCATCTGGAAATATCGCCGGTCAACGATTCCACGGGTGAAGAGTCTGCAGTGATCGCACCGGCGGCAGATGCGCCGTTGGTGGCTGAACCCCTTTCTACGAGCACGCTTACCAATCGAGTGATGGTGGCGGCATCATTCAATGCGGTGTTGTTTTACTATCAGGAGCATGAGCCATCGAGTCCGGTGCGTGTGTTGGTCGCATGTGCCAGTGATTTTGTCGATAAGTCTTTCTTCGAGGTAATACAGGCTCTGGGACCAGAATTTCGGGAAGATTTACCGTCATTACTTCTGCAGCTTCAACAACGGCCATTGGCAGCATTGTTGAGTGACCGCTTTACGCGCTACATTTCAGGTGAGAGTTTGCCGATACTGCGAGGGGAATCACCTGAAGCTGAAGTCTCTCACTCGGATGCGCAAGATGTAGAGGGTGTTGAATCCAGTTCCCCTAGTCAGGTTGTGGGTAATAGTGACAACGCCTCTGTGATCAATTCACGGCAGCAGGTGTTGAAAGTACTGCAGGATATAGAGGCTTACTTCACAATTGCTGAACCGTCCAGTCCTATCCCATTGATTGTTGCCGATATCAGAAAATTGGTGCCAAAGCATTTTTTAGAGGTTGTTGCGGAGTTCAGTCGTTTGTTGCCCGCAGCGGGGGCAGAGTCTCCTTAGTAGTACTTAGGTTCCGTCGGTTGGATGACGGTTTGATTGTCGTTATAATCCGTTCTTACTGGTTCGGTTGTTTGTTCGTTAATACGGAATCAACAGAATAGTCTTTTTTAAGTTACCCAATCTACGTGAGGGATAGTCATGGCCAGTGGTCAGAAGTTCATTGCAAAAAACCGCGCTCCGCGTGTACAGATCGAGTACGACGTCGAACTGTATGGTGCTGAGAAGAAAGTACAATTGCCGTTTGTCATGGGGGTCATGTCCGACCTGTCAGGCAATGCTGGTGACGCCAAACCCAGTATGGATGATCGCAAGTTCTCTGAAATTGATGTGGACAACTTCGATGATTACTTGAAAGCCACCAAGCCTAAAGTTTCCCTAAGTGTTCCCAATACACTGACAGGAGAAGGCGAAATGAGCGTGGAATTATCCTTCGACAGCATGGACGACTTCAGCCCGGCAGCAATTGCCTCAAAAGTTGACTCGTTGAGCAAGATGCTCGCAGCGCGTAACGAACTATCCAACTTGAAAACGTATATGGATGGCAAGGCAGGGGCTGAAGATCTGATTCAGAATCTACTCGCTGACCCAGAACTCATGGCCAGTCTGGCAGCGGCGCCAAAGCCTGCAGATGATGCCGATAAACCAGACGCGTCCTGATAGGAGATAACAATCATGGCAAAAAAAGAAGCAGAAGTCGCACAAACGGAAGGTGCGGTAGAGGAAATTGACGATTTTTCCTCGTTGTTGGAAATGAATTTTAAACCACGCAGTCCTGAAGCTAGTTCGGCGGTGTCCAATGCCGTCAACACGCTAGCTCAACAGGCTCTGGCTGACACAGCACTGATCTCCGATGATGCGCGAACGACCATCGAATCCATCATTGCTCAGATCGATCAGAAACTGACTGAGCAGATCAACCTGATTATGCATCACGAGAACTTCACCAAGCTTGAGGGCGCCTGGCGTGGCCTACATCACCTGGTCAACAACACTGAAACTGATTCGCAGTTAAAAATCCGCGTTATGAACGTGGAGAAAAAAGAACTGGGTAAGACGTTCAAGAAGTTTAAAGGCATCTCCTGGGATCAAAGCCCGCTATTCAAGAAAATATACGGTGCAGAATACGATCAGCTTGGCGGTGAGCCTTATGGTTGTCTGGTAGGTGATTACGCTTTTGATCACAGCGCACCAGATATTGAAATTCTTAATGGTATGAAGCAGGTAGCTGCTGCAGCACATGCGCCGTTTATTACCGGCACAGATCCCAATATTTTACAGATGGAGTCTTGGGACGAGCTGTCCAATCCACGTGATCTAACCAAGATTATGAGTACGCCGGAATATGCCGGTTGGAATTCTATGCGTGATTCAGAAGATTCGAAATATCTGGGTCTTTGCATGCCGCGTTTTTTATCGCGGGTGCCTTACGGTGCTAAAACAAATCCAGTTGAAGAATTCGACTTCGAAGAAGACAACTCCGCTGGCAGTGGAAGTTATGTGTGGGCTAATTCGGCATATGCGATGGCCGTGAATATCAACCGATCATTTAAGGAATACGGCTGGTGCTCGCGCATCCGTGGTGTTGAGTCCGGTGGTGCTGTTGAGGGTCTGCCAGTGCATTCATTCCCCACCGATGACGGTGGTGTTGATATGCAGTGCCCAACAGAAGTCTCCATTGGTGATCGTCGGGAGGCAGAGCTTGCCAGTAACGGCTTTATGCCCCTGCTTCACCGTAAAAACACCGATACGGCGGCCTTTATTGGTGCCCAGTCAGCTCAAAGGCCCGCTGAATACGAAGACGCAGACGCATCTGCTAATGCAAATCTTGCAGCGCGATTGCCCTATCTGTTTGCTACCTGCCGTTTTGCCCACTATTTGAAATGTATGGTGCGTGACAAAGTGGGTTCATTCAAAGAGAAGGATGAAATGCAAAAATATCTGCAAGGTTGGATCACTCAGTATGTAGACGGTGATCCTGCGAACTCAGGTGAAATCACTAAAGCTAAAAAGCCATTGGCTGCAGCCGAAGTGATTGTAGAGGAAGTGGAAGGCAATCCAGGTTATTACTCGTCAAAGTTCTTCTTGCGTCCGCACTACCAGTTGGAAGGTTTGTCAGTGTCCTTAAGGCTTGTGTCCAAACTGCCCTCAGGCAAAGGGTAATTATTCACAGTTTTTAGGTGGTTTAGTTAATACAAAATCGTGCCGCTTAGTCGTAATCTAGTCACATCAGCAATGCAACCCCGCTGTCTCGACTAACCAAGCAAGTTTAATAAATTTAGCAAACGGAGAAGTATCATGGCTGTTGACATGTTTTTAAAGATAGATGGAATCGAAGGTGAATCGCAGGATTCAGTGCACATAAACGAAATCGACTTACTTGCTTGGAGTTGGGGTATGTCACAAAGCGGTTCCACTCACATGGGTGGGGGGGGAGGCTCTGGTAAGGTAAACGTTCAGGATCTGTCGATTACCAAGTACATAGATAGTGCATCCCACAACCTAATACAAAGATCGTGTGACGGTAGACACATACCCGAGGCAACACTGGTTGTGCGAAAAGCGGGTGGTGACGCTCTCGAGTATGTGACTATCTTGATGGAAAACGTGATTGTTACTTCAGTCAGTATAGGAGGTTCGGGTGGCGAAGATAGATTGACGGAAAACGTAACACTAAATTTCGCGAAATTTAAAGTGACTTACAAACCACAGGAAGCAGACGGTTCGGCTGGTGCAGATAAGATAGCGGGTTGGGACATTCAAGGTAATGAAAAAAATACTTAATTCAACGAGGACTTGATCTGCTCACCCATAGCTCTGTCCACGCTCCAATCAGCGTGGCAGAGCTTTGGTGGTTTATAAATGTATGCTGCGGAGAACGAAATCTTGAACGCCGAAGAGAGTATTAAAGCTGGAAACCTACAAGAGGCGTTAAGCGAATTGCAGGATGCCGTACGAAGTGATCCTGCTAAGCCGGAATACAGAACGTTCTTGTTCCAATTACTGTGCGTTATGGGTGACTGGAATCGCGCATTAACCCAACTCAACGTTGTTGCTGATATGGACAACAGCGCGCTATTGATGGCTCAGACCTACCGTGAACTTCTTCTGTGCGAAGCGTTTAGAGCCGAAGTCTTCACCGGCAAGCGTGAACCGCTGCTATTCGGCGAACCAAATTCCTGGACTGGAATATTGCTACAAGCGCTGAAGAGTGCGGATAGAGGAGACGGCCAGGAGGCGCACAATATCGTAATGTCTGCGATGGATCAGGCGTCAGCTCGGCCAGGTACGATCGACGATCAACCGTTCGAGTGGATCAGTGATGCTGACATGCGGCTAGGTCCTGTTTTCGAAATTATCCTAAACGGTAAGTACTACTGGGTTCCCATGAGTAATATTGCGGAGATCTCGTTTACACAACCTGAAGACCTACGAGACTTGGTGTGGTTGCCCGTTCAAATTCGATGGGTGAATGACGGTAACTCCATCGGCTTTATGTCCACGCGTTATCCTGGTGCCGATACCCTCGCAGACAATCAAACTGCGTTGGCTCGCAAGACAGAATGGAAAGACATTGGTAGTGAGTTTTTTACGGGAATCGGCCAGCGGATGTTCACGACAGACGCCGGTGACGTGTCCCTGTTGCAAACCAGAAAAATCGTTTTTACTGAATCAGTAGAACCAACCAACACTCCAGATTGATTTTCTAAAAATGGCTGAGCTAACTCCAAAGGAAAGGCTGTTACCGTCATTAATTGATCGTCTGACGGACGATCAACCTGGTGAACGAGAAGAGTCCCGACATCAGCGTGCCTCAAATATCGGCAGCTTGCGCGAGTCGGTTTTGCGGGACTTGGAGTGGCTAATGAACACCGTTAATCTGGAGTCAGTCATTGATTTTGACAGTTATCCGGAGCTTAAATCTACCGTTCTTAACTACGGGATGCCAGGATTTTCGGGAGCCACTATTAATGCCGTAAAGAGTGGTGAGATCAGGAATCTTCTCAAGCTGGCTATTGAAACATTTGAGCCTCGCATCATGAAAAATACATTGCGTGTCAGCCTTATTGAGGACGAGGAAATGGTTAATCCGCATGCTGTTGCCTTCCAGATCGAGGGAACTATGTGGGGCAGGCCCATGCCTGAAGCCTTGTTTTTAAGAACTGAAATGGATCTGGAGCTAGGTGCAGTGAAGGTAATTGACGCGTGAATCCTCAGCTTTTCGAACTCTACAAGCGGGAGTTGCAGCACGCCAGAGAGATGGGCGGAGAATTTGCAGCTGAGTTCCCGAAAGTTGCCGGGCGTCTGGGCCTGGAGACAATGGAGTGTTCCGACCCTTATGTAGAGCGCTTGCTAGAAGGATTCGCCTTTCTGGCTGCTCGTGTCCAGCTCAAGATCGAAAGTAGTCACAGTCAACTGGCGCGTCAGCTGCTCGAGATGGTGTATCCCACTTATCTCTCACCCACGCCGTCCATGGTGGTAACTGAGGTCTTTCCCTCATTCTCCGAAGGATCATTAGCGCAGGGTTTTACGCTTGAAAGAGGTACAAGATTTCGTAGCCATGTGGCACCTGATGAGCAAACGGAATGTGATTTCAGAACTTCACAGGATCTGACCCTGTGGCCCATACACATTGAGAGTATGAAGCGATTGGGCTCTACTGCAGCCATAGATTCGGCTGGTGTACGTTGTGGTAAAGATGTCCGATCAGGTATGTCATTAACGCTTAAAACGAAGGGTGGTTACCAGTTTTCAGAGTTGCCAATGGATTCTCTGTCGTTGTTTTTGAGTGGTCCAGACAGCCTGGGTACACTTATATACGAGCAACTGTTTGGGCATACAGTGTCTGTTTCAATCGTTAGTGATGGAGTTGAGATACGTAGCCCGCGCTCACCTATTGTTTTGGAAAGGCAAGGATTTGCGGATAGCGAAGCTTTATTGCCTGTTACCCGGCGTGGATTTCAGGGATATAGACTTGTGCAGGAGTATTTTGCGTTTCCAGAGCGATTTCTGTTTGCAAAAATATCAGGGCTGTTGTCTCGTTTGTCACGATGCAACTCTAACACCATTGAATTGGTGTTCTGTTTTGATAATAGAGATGATCGAGTGTTTGATTCGGCTAGTGCAGAAAACTTCAGACTCAACTGCGTACCTGCAATCAATTTGTTTCCTAAGTCCGCAGATCGTATCCATATGGATAAGAACCTTCATCGCTACCATGTTATCCCTGATCGCACTCGACCCATGGACTATGAGGTGTATTCTGTGGGTGATGTATCCGCGTTTGGGGGCAGTCAAGTTCAAAAAGAAAAGTTTCATCCCTATTTTAGTAGTGGAGAAACACAACGCTCTATGAGTCGATTCTACGGATTGGAACGTGATCCACGACTCCTCTCATCTAAGCAGAAAAAGCGAGGACCACGCGCCAGCTATGTGGGCAGTGAGGTTTTCATCTCTTTAGTGGATCAGCAAGAAGCGCCATATCGTTCTGAACAGAAGCAATTGGCCATAGACACTTACTGCACCAATCGTGATTTGCCACTACAAATGCCTGTTGGTAGGCGCGACACGGATTTCAATCTGGACGTGGGCGCGCCGGTGGACAGTATCCGTTGCCTGAACGGTCCTACGGTACCTAAGCCCTCGCGAGCGCACTTTAAGGATGCCTGGCGATTGGTGAGTAATTTAAACCTGAATTATCTTTCGCTGGACAGTAATAATGCGGATGATGGTGAAGCGGCTGCAGCAATGCTCACTCAAATCCTAGAGATGTACTGCGATTCAACTCGTGGCTCTGATAGCAGGCAACTGGAAGGCATATTGGCAGTAAGAACCGAACCGGTTGTTCGTCAGGTGAAACACAAAAGCCATATTGAGGTGGCTCGCGGTATGCAGGTGACATTACTCATCGATGAATCTGCTTTTGAAGGTAGTGGTGCCTTTGTACTGGGTTCAGTACTCGAGCAATTCTTTGCTCGTCATGCCACGGTTAATTCGTTTACCGAAACCGTACTGGAGAGTGTTCAACGCAACGAGATAAAACGATGGCCGGTGAGCATCGGAAAACGGTCGACACTTTAGCGCACCCTCTGACAGAGTTGAGTGAGAGGATTCGCTCGGCTGACTTTGTTGCGGCTGTTCGACAAATCGAATGTGCATATCCTGACAAGCCACGGATAGGTGATCAGGTACGTGTGCGCGATGACATTGTTCGTTTTTCCCAGAATGTAACGCTCGGATTTCGGGGTAATACTCTGCAATCTCTAAAGCCGAATAAAGGGAGTCATGAATATCGTTTGCACGTGAATTTTTTCGGTTTATTAGGGTCTCACGGTCCTATGCCTCTGCATTACACTGAATACGCAGATCAGCGTGCGCGTCATCATTCAGATCCTACCTTCAAAGAATTCCTGGATCTGTTTAATCATCGCATGCTGTCGCTGTTCTATAGGGCGTCTGTACAGTTTGACCCTTCGGTTAGTTTTGATCGTCCTGAAAACAATTCGTATGCCGAAATTCTGGGTGCTTTATGCGGCGTGTTGTCTGAAAAAAGCACGAGCAGAGACTCTATATCAGATAACGCCAAGAGATATTATCCGGGGTGGATGACCAGTACGGCCAAATCACCAGATGGTATTGCTGCGATCGTTGAAGACTACTTCGCGCTGCCAGTATCGATTAAGGAGTGGGTGGGAGGCTGGTTACCATTGCCGGAAGTTTCCCGGAGCCGCCTTGGTAGTGGTGCAGCATCTATGCAGCTGGGGCGTTCTCTTAATATTGGTAAGCGAGTTTGGAGTATTCGACATAAATTTAACGTTGTCCTTGGGCCACTTGACAGGGAGACATTCTCGTCATTTAAACCCGGGGGTGAACGAGCATTGTCACTTCATGATCTGGTAAGGAACTACGTGGGAGATGAGTGGGATTGGGATCTACAACTAATATTGAAAAAGGAAGACATTCGCCATATGAGGCTGGATCGATCGCATGCTTTAGGTTTTGACAGCTGGATGAAGAGTGGTAAGCGTAGTCACTATTCATCCCAGTCGGTACTTCTTAACCGCAAGCTCATCAGCCGATTGGCTCATTGAAAATTTTTATGAATACCAGGACCCTTGCGGGATAAATCACCGACATTACACGGTACTAGGCTGTTTTCAGTCTGTATTTGCGAATGCCATCAGACACGAAGAATAAAACTATGACTGAGATAAGCAGAGCGAACCTATTCGGGAAGCTCAACGAGGTGGGTTATAAGTCAATCGAGAGTGCGACGAAGGTATGTAAACTTCGTGGTAATCCCTATGTCGAGCTGGTTCACTGGATTGACCAAATCAGTAACCAACAGGATTCTGACTTTCATCATATCCTTCGACACTTCGATATTGATGCATCTGCAATGTCACGGGACATTACTAATAATCTCGAGATGTTGCGTGGTGGTGCTAGCGCTATTTCGGACTTCAGTGAGGATATCTCGCAGGGTGTTGAACGTGGTTGGGTCTACTCAACGTTATTGTTTGGCGACGGTGTAGTACGAACGGGTCATCTAATGATTGGTCTTCTGAAGACGCCATCATTGCGCAGTCGTTTGTTGGGTATCTCTAAACTCTTCGGCCAGATCAAGCTGGAGCAACTGGTTGACGATTTCGACAGCATTGTTGGCGGTTCACCTGAAGACTCAATGATAGCCAAAGACGGTTATCGTGTCGGTGGTGGAGCTGCACCCGGAGAGGCCAGTGGCGCTATGGCTCCCGCCTCAATGGGCAAGCAGGAAGCGTTAAATAAGTACACGACCAACATGACTGCAGCAGCTGCAGACCCCTCTCAGGACCCTATCGTAGGTCGTGATGAGGAGATTCGGCAGATGGTAGATATTCTAATGCGGCGTCGGCAGAATAATCCCATTCTCACCGGTGAGGCTGGAGTAGGTAAAACGGCGGTAGTGGAAGGATTCGCTCAGCGTATCGCCCGCGGTGATGTGCCACCTGCTTTAGCTGATGTTCAACTGCTGTCGCTGGATATCGGACTATTGCAGGCTGGTGCCAGTATGAAAGGTGAATTTGAAAATCGCCTGCGCCAGGTTATTGAGGAAGTTCAGTCATCTGAGAAACCTATAATTCTTTTTATCGACGAAGCACATACACTTATTGGTGCGGGTGGTGCGGCAGGTACCGGTGATGCTGCAAACTTACTTAAACCTGCATTAGCCCGAGGTGAATTAAGAACGGTAGCTGCGACCACCTGGGCCGAGTACAAGAAACATATTGAAAAAGATCCAGCTCTGACACGCCGCTTCCAGGTTGTGAAAATCGATGAGCCGAGTGAAGAGAAAGCCGTACTCATGATGCGTGGCATAGCATCTTCAATGGAAAAGCATCATAAGGTGCAGATTCTAGATGAAGCATTGGAAGCATCAGTCAAGCTTTCACATCGCTACATTCCTTCTCGTCAATTGCCAGACAAGTCGGTAAGTCTGCTTGATACTGCAGCGGCTCGAGTTGCTATCAGCCAGCACGCGGTTCCAGCCAGTCTCGACGATTCTCGTAAAAGACTGCAGGCGCTGGAGACCGAGCAGAAGATAATTGCCAATGAGAAAAGCGTGGGCGTAGAGACTGTAGAACGCGAGTCTCGAGTGCTGGAACAATTGGAGAAAGAACGAGCTCGCGAGCAAGCTCTGGTTGTGCGTTGGGAAGATGAAAAGAGCGTAGTGGAGCAAATACTGGCGCTACGTGCACAGTTGCGATCAGGCGATAGCCCTGTCGAAGGTACCGGTAGTCAATTAGAGTCGTCGGTAGAGAGCGCAGAGGAGACCGGTGTTCCCGCAATGGATGAATCAGTCACGGAGTTATCTGCACAAGCCCCAATTGACAGGGAGGCGTTGTTAGTCGAACTGTCGACGCTTCAGGAAAAACTTAATGAGTTGCAAGGCGAAGATCCTCTAATACTGCCGACAGTTGATGAACAGGCAGTGGCTTCAGTAGTGCAGGATTGGACGGGTGTTCCAGTTGGCCGCATGGTCAAGGACGAGATTGAGACGGTCTTGAATTTGGCCAAACATATATCCAAGCGCATCATTGGCCAGGATCACGCGTTAGAAATGATTGCGCGGCGTATTCAAACCTCACGTGCTAGTTTGGATAATCCGAGTAAACCGATTGGTGTGTTCATGCTCGCAGGTTCATCCGGTGTGGGTAAAACCGAAACAGCGTTAGCACTTGCTGAGGTTCTGTACGGGGGTGAGAATAATATCATTACCATTAACATGAGTGAGTTTCAGGAGGCCCATACGGTTTCCACACTCAAAGGTGCCCCTCCAGGATATGTAGGTTATGGCGAGGGTGGCGTATTGACAGAGGCTGTTCGTCGACGTCCGTATAGCGTGGTTTTACTCGATGAAGTCGAAAAAGCACATCCAGATGTTCACGAGATGTTCTTTCAGGTATTCGATAAGGGTTGGATGGAAGACGGTGAGGGTCGGGCTATCGATTTCAAGAACACGTTGATACTTCTGACTACCAACGCCGGTACGGATCTGATTATGAATATGTGCAAAGACCCGGAATTAATGCCATCTCCGGAAGGCATGGCCAAGGCTTTGCGCCAGCCATTACTCGAAATATTCCCTCCAGCGCTGTTGGGCCGATTGGTTGCAATTCCCTATTATCCGCTTAACGACAAGATGATTGGCGCTATTACGCGCTTACAATTGGGCCGCATTGAAAAACGTATTAAGCAAAATCACGGAATAGAATTCACCTACAACGATGACGTCGTGGAACTCATTGCGAAGCGTTGCAATGAGCTTGATAGTGGCGGACGCATGATCGATTCTATTCTGACAAACTCAATGTTGCCGGAAATCAGTCGTCACTTGCTAGAAAGGCAGTTTGCAGAAGATGCACCTCTAAAGCGTATAGAAGTCACGGTAAGTGATAGTGAATTTGATTACGCAATGAGCTAAGTGGATTTGTAAAAATACGGATTCCAGTTGAACTACGTGCTGGCGCTGAGTACCCTGTACAGGGTACTTAGCCTAAGGCCAGGCCCATCGCGGGCGAACTTTACGGTTGGTTTACTGATTGATGGCTAAAGCTGTGTTTTGTATCCGTCCAGTGGCATCGTATATTTCAACCTTACCAATATACGGCACAGCGACGGTGGTGCCATTAGTGCTGAATGTAGTTCTGCTTCCAAAACATTGGCTAGATCGCCAATGATTGTCACATCGTCCAGGGCAATGAAGCGTATTTGAATAGTTCACCCACAATGTATCGCCACTGACGTCAAACAGCGCTGAGCTAATGCTGCCTGGAGTGTCATTGACAGCTGTAGCCGTCACAGTCTGGTTTGACTGATTGAAAATACAAATGGGGGCGTCAACAGATCTTTCTCCGGTATTGTCAATGATCATGTCGGTGACGGGATCAAACAGGTGCAAAAACCGATTGGCGCTACGCAGGGGTCGTTGAAATCTGGTTCGCCATCATCGGCAATTAAGCCGCCGCTGCCGCTTGCCCGATATATTCGAGAACTTCCACTTAATACCGCCGTGATAACGTTATCCTGTGCCCAAGACACATCTGAAAATGTGCCTGCATTCAGTGTTGTTGCCTCAAGAGTCGAGTTATTCATACTTCGGCTAAGCTCGCCCGTAGCTGCACTGTAGATATTCACGGATAACAGTCGTAAATTGCCTGCTGTGGTTGCTATCGCGAATTCACCACCGTCGGTGCTGAATGCCAGAGCCTCTGGATCATTTACTCCGTTTTGATACATCCACCGGAGGTACAGTTGGGTTTATTTCGCCAGGTCCAGGCGCTGGAGTAGAATTGCCGCCTCCCCTGCAAGCACTGAGCAGCGCTAAGCTTGTCTCTACAGTTAGACGTTGATGTCAATACGAACGTTTCCTAGCATAGTCATGTTATTTGTGTATTTCACGTATTGTCATTTTTTGCTCTATCAAAAATGAAGATTTTCCTAGATAAATATTGCTGAACTTATTTTCATCAATGTCTCCAACGATTTACATTACCGATGAAGACCAACATTGTCAGGACGTGTTTACTGGACGGTTTCAAGCTGGGCCTCTCTAAGTACAGACTTGTGCAACAGTCAGGGACTGACGAATACTTTCATCTGACTGGGTACTACCTGTGTGCCCATAGGATTATTGTGGTTTGCGGTACCATTTTGTCCAATCATGGAAGTCAGGTGCGCCACTGGACTTCCTTCAACCTTTACTTTCGAGCTGCCCTTCGTGAACTTAGCGGGTCCCTTGAATTTACTTGAGACAACACCGCCTGCCACGCCAGGTTCATTACCGGAGGACATGCTGATCTCGGTTTTCTCTGTCGCCACTTTCTTGCCCATGATCTTGACCTTCTTGGCCAATGTGCCACCTTTGGCCTGTACCAACATTGCAATGTTAGGGTAGGGGACAGGGATGGGACCAGCGGGTGATGGAGTTTTGCAGACATCGGGAAAACAAACAGCCTGACCTGCAGCATTTGTGGAAACTGGAAGCATAATAATCACCCAAGGTTTATTTTTTTACCATCTATGTTGACATCGTCACTAGCGCGCTGGTCTATACGCGTGGCTTTTAGCCGGTAACGCCCTTTGACTAAGTTGCGTATCTGACCTGATTTTACAGACAGAATACCTCTTACCGTTGTGCGTAGCGTATCAAAGTGTTGCACGGCAGATTCGGCTACAACGCTTAGATGCTTTGTCTTCAAGTGAATGGAGGGAGCTTGCAGGCACATGCCATCACGTGAATTAAAACGTATCTGACCTCGTGCCTTAAACTCGATATCGCCGTGTGTTGCAATTGTCAGCGTGTCGCCCTGATTTAGCACACCAATGACGTACCAATGTTTCGGATTGCAGGCAATCAGCAATTCATCGCCGGGTTTGGCGTCGTAGGGGTAGGCCAGTGCTACCGTTGCCCAAGCTGCCGTTTCTCCATCGTCAACGAGCAGCTGGTTTCCCGTGACCAGTTTAACTGTCGCTGGGCGAATAGCATCAGAACCTGCACCGATTGGTTGTGTTGGGTCAGATCCTGTAAAATCGGAAGTGGAATGTGCGGTCGGTGATTCTTTCGCGCTTACTAACGCGCTTGTTAGATCTAAGCTTTCAGTGTTGTCCATATCCGTTTTGACTTTCATAAAGTCCCCTCGTTTGCTTTTTATACCTAATAGCAATGTTTACTGCAGAAAACATCACAAAGTTTCTACTGTACCAACGGGTTTCCAGGTCTCGCCTTTCAAGCGCTCGCCATCGGTATATCGAGTGTGTTCCAGCTGCGCGCCGCCCCAATGGGTTGCTGTATCACTGATGCCGTGTAAATTTGCACTAGTCAGATTCGCATCAGAGAAAGTCGCTTTGTCGAGCCTTGCGTATGAGAAGTCAGCATAGGCGAGCTGGCAGCCAGACAGGTCGCTGCCAGTTAGGTTGCACTGGTTAAAATTACCCGCTGTAATGTTGGCCAGTTTTAGTGATGTACCAACAACACGGGCTGAATCAAAACTGGCAGCATCCATCTGGCAGAAACTTAAATTACCGTTTGTCAGGTTGCTTTGGTCGAACAGGGCTGCCCTGAGAGTGGCCCCACTAAAATTTCCGTCAGTAAGGTCTGCACGCGTAAAATCACAACCAGTGAGAATGGCATTTTGCATATTCACAGCCTGCAGGTTGGCATCGCTAAAGTCAGAATCGGTAAAGTCGTTGCCGCCAAGATTGGCTCCCATAAGTACGCTTTCGGTGAAATCACAAGCATTGAAAACGCATTGCTTGATCTGGATTATCCGGAAATCAAGTGATGAAAAATCGGTTCTATGCACGTCACACTCGTTCATCCCGATGCTGTCGATGTTGGCTTTGTCAATGCTCACAGCTAGCCATTGACACTTATCGAACACTGTCTTCTTCAAAACTGTCTCAGTGAAGTCTGTAGCTGTCATGGCACACTGGTTAAACCGGCTGAGCTTGAATGTGCAGTGCTGAAAATCTGTGTCATCTAGTTTGCATTGTTCAAATACGCTGGATACGAACTCACACTCAGTGAATTCGCATCCGCTTAGTGCCTTTTCGGTGAATCGTATATTTGAAAAATTGCAATTTGAAAACTGAGCGCCACTCACGTTGGCATTGTCCATCAAGTCATCAGCAAATAGCGCATCACTTAGATCGGTTTCAACAAAGCTTGTTTTTTCGAAGTGGGAATTTGTCAGATTAGACTTTTTCAGTCTGGCCCTGTCGAAGCGAGTGTTATTCAGCTGGGCTTTTTGCAGGTTACAAGCTGCCATAGAGCTGTCAGAAAAGTCGCAACCGGACAGATTTGTGTTGGAAAGATTTGCTCTATCGAACACGCATTCGATCATTTTGCTTTCATCTAAATTGCAGCCAATAAGGTTGGCGTCGGTGAAGTTGGCCTGCGGTAAGCAATGCCTGGACAAGTCTAGATTGGCTAAATTCGCCTTGTGGAATGAGGCTCCAGAGCACATCTCTGGTAAAGATACAAGTGCCTGAAGGTCGCTGCCGTCAAAATTTAGAGACTGGCCCATTGAGGTTTGGAGATTAACTCCTGATAAAATGCAATCAGTAAAAGCGCAATAATCCATGGAGCATCGCTGATAAAGCGTTGTGTCGAACTGTGAGCCTTGAAATATTGAATCATCTAAGCAGGATTCGTTGAATTCGGCATTGTGGATTTCGCATTCAGCCATTAAGGAGTCGGCAAATGCACCGCCATGGACTGATAGCCCGTGCAGTTGACACGCCAGCAGAACTGAACGTTCAACGGTGCATTGATTGAAGCGCGCAATTGTTATTTCTGAATCTATTATGGACGTATTAGTCATGCTGGTTGCGTTCAGTGTTAGCGTGTCGGCGTGGCACTCTATCCAGGTCATGTCATTACACTGACAATCATTGAACGTAACAGACTGAAGATCTGCAGATTTTAGGAAAGCACCAGCAAACCTGCATTTAAAAAATGTTACGTGGCGCAAACGTACATTTTCAAGGTGAGCATTGGAAAAATCGATATCGATGAAATTTTGGTCTTCGACTGACAAATCTCGTATCAGGTTATTAGACAAACCGTCAACTCGGCCAGCGGCCATATTGAATGTGTCTAGTGAGTCAACGATGTTCATGAATGATCAATCATCTTTTTCGCATATCGACTCATTTTTGACAATTTTCTGCTCATAATATATTCGTATTCATGAACGTATAAGTGCCAAAGTAGTGTTGGCATTGCGAAAATCCACCTCGCTCATTGAGGCGAACAGGAAGCTGGACTGGTACAGATTGGAGGTACCGAAATCAACACGTTGTAGGGTCGCGTGGTCAAAGGAGGCACGAAGAAAATTGTTGTTGGTCAGAATACTGTCTTCGATTTGTGAGCTGTTAAAGTCACAATCGATCAGGCTATTGGCCTGCAAGGTCGCTTGTCTCAAGCTGCAACCCTCGAGGCGTCCGTGGTCGAACACTGAGTCACTGATGGTAATTCCGTCGCACGTGCAATCTTCCCACTGCGTGTTAGTGCAATCGGTTAAGGTAATCCGCGCTTTGTCAAAATGGGTGCTCGCTGAGAACTGACTATTGGTTACTATTGCCTTTTCAAAGCGAGCTTCGACCAGGCTTGATGTGGAAAAACTACATTGGTCCAGTGTTGCATTGAAAAAAGTCGCGTGTGACAGGTTTACATTAGTGAATCCACAGCGGGTTAGTTGACAGTTGGAAAAATCAGTGTTCAACATGGTTGTGTCAGAAAATGTTGTGTACACACCCTCGCAGTTGGCGAGGCTGGTGTTCTCCATCGTGCAGTTGCTGAATTCGGTATCGTTTAGTGTAGCGCCCTGTAGATTTACGGTGTGAAATTGGCTGCCCTCGAATTGAGCATCGTTAAGCATGGCACCGTTCAGGTTTACTCTTTCGAAACGGGTGTTGCTAAAGTCTGTATCCGCAAGAATAGCATTTGATAAGTCAGTGTCCTTAATCACGCAATTTTTCAGACTGCAGCTGGACAAGTCGAGACCGTTGAAGTTCACGGACACCAGCTCCAGATTGTCCAGATTAGTGTCGTGCAATGATCGGTTGACGGCAAGATAAGCTTGCAGGCTTTCAGCGGTCCATATCTGCTTGTCCGGTTCACTGATCTCTTCTACCAAGTGGTCCATTTCGGCCATGGCTTTTACGACAGTGGCATTCTCTGCAGCTATAGCTGTTTCTGTGTCAAATTGTAGCGCTGACCTCTCTGGCAATTCCTGTATGGGTTTGTGACTGTGGCTAGTATCATTAGCAAGTGTTGTGTTCTGGTCATCTAGGAATTGTTCACTGTTGACGATGCGGTGCTGCTGTGGAGTCAGTGAAGTGTCCTCGTCTTTCTCTGAACTAGCTCGCAACTCATCAAATTCGAGATTCATGTTCACGAACTCCTGCTCCATCTTGGCAATGCTCGTTGTGAAGCGAGCATTTGCAGCAGCAGTTTTCTTGGCCTCCAGTGCGTCCAGGTCCATGTCCTCTTTGTCGCTGTAGGTAAGTATTTCGTGCATATCAGAGGCGTGTTGTTGAACTGCTTGCTGTGGTGCTGCCAAGGGTTCTCGAGTTAGGTAGACATGATCGACCTCCTTTAGCTTGGGCGAATCGACCGCTGCAATGCCGCGCCATACAAGAGTCACTTTATCCTGTTCCAGATCTATCCAGAGCGTGTCTAGATTCATGCTGACTTCTCGAAAGTCTCTTCCGCTGTTAGCGTCGGCTTGCTCGAGAAACAGTCGTACACGCTCACCTGGCAGGCGAGTATTCAGTTGTGCGTACTCGCGATGCAAGTTCAGGATCTTCAGTGATTCATCGCCCTTGAGATAGCCTTCCACTTGTTGATCGTATGGTGCTGAGTTAAAAAAATTCCATTGAAAATCATCAGGTACCCAAGGCCATCGATGTTGCAACCATTCATCGTCATAGGTTCCGATCATCGACATTCGTACCGCAGCGTTGTATCGGTGTGGTCCAAATCCGACCGGTTTTATTGGCTGATTCATCGAACTTAGGAGAGTGTTCGGCTCCAAGATATTTGGTACCGGATGGTCAGCAATGTCTTGCTTAGCATCGGGCTCGTTTTCGTGGTGTCCTTTGCCGTCACGATTAAAATCAAACCCTGGGCCACCGTAGCTGTTTCCATAATGAATAGGCATACGTGTAAAGGGTGATGGGTCACTGGGCTCGTGCTCCCCGCCGGAGGTGTTTAGCCAGACCCTTTCACCCCAGACCGTTAAGTGCTTGGATACGTCGCCGACTTTCACTCCGACCTGACAAGAGCCTGTGGGTTTTGCATCAGGAGAATATGCGCAGGCTTGTAATAATATATCTGTGGAGGGTTTGAAGGGGGCGAAGTCTGAACTGTAGTAAACGCCTTTGCCTTTATCAGATTTGAATTCAATATCACCACATAGCAAATCTGGTTCATCGGCATAGGGTCTGGTAATCTGGCTCGGTTCCAATTGATAGGATGCTTTGGCAATGAACGTAGCCTGTATGTGGTCCTTGGCTGTCAAGTTGACGATGTAGCCAAACGACAAAGCATCGGCTTCTGTATTGATAAGTTTCATTCGATTACTTTCACCGATATACTTAACTATTTTATGACCAATGTGTTGTTGTTAAATGCCACTTTCATTGCGTCGGTTTTAACCTCATCCGCTTTCAACCTATATTTATCGGCTTTGGTTTGCATCTTTTCAGCTTTTGTCTCCATTTTTCTGCATTTGATAAAATTGCTGTGTGATTCTGAAATGATGCCCTCATCAGCTTTTAGCCGATACTCTTTCGCTTCCGTTCTGGCTTCGCCTGCGATTTTTTCGTCTTTATTTGACTTGCAAGTAAGTTTGTATTCTTCGGCTACAGTCTGAGTCAGCTTGAATTGCTGCATTAGCGTAGGCGCTTTGATGTTTTTAATATCGCCAACAAGACTGTACTCCTTGGCTTTGTCGTGAGTGAACTTACGACCTTCAATGACTTCGGTTTTCGTGCCCTTGAAATTTGCCATAGCACGTCCTCGAATAATATCCGTTGTGGCACCAACTACCACGGAAGTCTTGAAACCTCCGATAAACTCGGATGTCCAGCCCAGTGTCGTGCTGTGTTTCCATCCAGCGAATACGTTTGTAAGATCTCCGCCGACATCGACTGTCATATTACCGCGAATGGATGTTGTCCAATCAGCTAATGAATCCATTTTGAAATCACTCTCCGAAAATAGTGACCAGCTATTGCCTAGAACCATCTTGGTCTTATGAGTTGGGCAATACAAGCTAATGGTCTGGCTACCTTCTTTGCCTTCCATGATGATTTTGTTCCCACCATGATCAGACCAGATACTCTGTGTTTTCTTATCGGGTAGCGAAGCCGGTGGCATGTTGGTTTCGTTGTATACACGTCCAGTTATAATTGGTCTGTCCGGATCGCCCTCAAGGTGCTCCACAATCACTTCATGTCCAACATGCGGGACGGTTTGCCAGCCCCATTCCTGACCGGCCCAGTTTTGAGATACACGCACCCAGCAAGAACTACTTTCATCAGATTTGCCGTAACGATCCCAGTGAAACTGCACTTTAACTCGGCCATATTCATCGGTATGAATTTTACCGGTACCAACTACTGTGGCGGTTTGAGGTCCTTGCACGATGGGTTGGGGCGTGTACCGTTTTGGCCTGAATGGCACTTTGCTGTCCATGGTGACGATGTGCGTTTTCACGTCCAGGTCGTCGCTTTGGTTTGAGCTGATGTAATGATTGTTTTCAACGATGCAATTGGCCTCCAAAATAAGGTATTCCTTGTTTTGATCGTCTCTGGGGAAGTCGGTAAGTTCGAACAGATTGCCTGGAGAAAGCCCTGCCACGTTGCCACTAGCGCTATAAGACTCAAACTGCGCTTGCTGTGCTTCCATGAGGATACGTGCGTAGTTTTCGCCGTCACTAACATCCTTGTATTCACCAGGATAGTCGTATGTTTCGTATTCGGCGTGCGCATGGTTACCAGGCATACTCGACTGTGCTTTCAGTGAGACTTTTGGGGTGGTGAAGTTAAAGTCGTTGATAACTGTATTGCCCGTCTGAATCTGTCGGGATACGCGCCAGTCACTCAGATGATCTCGCTTCCGATTTAATTCGTTACCTGGTGGGAAATAGGGTATTGATTCATAGCCTGTCGCAGCGCTGTGCGAACTATAGTTGTCACCCAGGACAAGTGTGTGTTTGTCTTTGTCGTGTAGGAAGTAATAAAAGATGCCTTCCTGCTCCATAAGGCGGGAGACAAAGTTGTAGCCACTTTCGCGATACTGCACACAGTATTCCCATTCTCGGTAGGTATCGTACAAACGGTTATTGAAGTCGGTAAAACCGAAATCACGAAACACTTGCTCAATGATGCCAGGGACAGTCATATTCTGGAAAATGCGACAGTCGCTTGTACGAGTTAGAAACCACAACCATGGAGTTAGAGTGGCACGATACAAGAAGAAATTATCTTCATTGCCAACGTATGAAAACTGGGTGACGAAGCCGTTGAAAAAACGCACATCGTTGTTGATAGTAAGAACTTCAACGGTAGAATTTTGACCCAACAAGCTAGACAAGTCGATATTAGGATTTTCGCTTAGTAGCTCTAGTTCATAGCTAAAGACAGTGCTGATGCTTTCGCTGGCATGCATGCGTTGCAGCAGAAGTTCATCGGGCCCCAGTGGGTTGTTAAACTGCGCGATTCTATTTTTTTGAGTTGCGGTGGTCATAGAGCAATTCTCACGGATCAACAGAGATCTATCTCCGGAACGGTAGCTCAGCGTCTGCTCGCGGTCAATAGTAACGTCTGCTAATGGTTGCACCAGTTCCCTTCAGACGTGAAGGGGTATACCTCGATAAAGGGTGGCTTTGAATAGTTACTTCAGCACCTTAAGTCTCGACAGATGGAAGCCTGTGTAAATCACTCGCATGTTTAGCGGTAATATTCCCCAGAGGACCTTCAATGGATATTGCCACTACTGAAAAACTGCGGTGTTATTTCAAAAGTAACATGATCCTTCGATATTTCAAATAGTTACTGCAACTCTGCTGCTAACGGATTGTGCAGGGATTTGGTAAAAGAGTGTGCTCAGCGTCAATTGCTTGTAGAGTCGTTGTTGCTGGTAGGTTCAGTATCGCTCGTAGCTTCATCATCGCCGGTGAGTTCAACATCGTAAAGAGGTTCCGCATCCGAAGCTTCATTGTTGCATTGAGCAAGTTCAGACAGCGTCTGTTCAAACGTATCTAGACTCAGTTCCATCACATGCGTGTCCGCTGATGAGAGCTGAGGTACATATCCAAACGCCACTGCTAAGGTGGTGCCTGAGCGCATGGCTGACACCAAACGATCGTAGCTATCCTCCACAACTGCCGTCAGCACATTGAAAAAACTATCGAATGCGATCGGGAATCCAGCATCGATGAGAAACCCGGTTTCTAAAGCATCAGGATCAAAAGTGGCGTCAGTTCTTAGGAAAACAGTTTTTTCGGTGACGATGATAGAGACAAACGTATCCAATGTGCCGTTGCGAACCATGATGGGTGTTGAGACCACAGCGCACAAAGGTGATCCGTCCATCGGGCTGGGGTAGTTCTGTAGTTTCCAGACAGAACTGTCATCAGAAGTCTGGCCGATGGCTATTTGGGTTACTACGGGTGAGGAGGACAGTGTCCGATCTTGCGTGTCGGTTTCATCGCTTAATGCAACGCTATTTTCGGAAGCGAAGTAAAGAGCGTCCTGTTCCTGTTGTCTTTTAAGTGTCACAGCGGCTCGGTCGGATTCCAGTTTTTGAAGCTTTTGCTCTACCTTGAATTCTGCAGCACGCCGACGCTCTTCTTGTACTTGTGCATCAATTATTTCATTTTCGAGCCTCGCGTAGCGATCTACTTCTAAGTCGCGAGTGACTCCTTTATCAGCGCACGCGCTCAAGAAAAGCGCCATGCACAATAACAAGGATGAGCTTTTGAACGGCGAGTTTTTAGGGTAGGCGCGATGATTCATACAGCAGCTCCGAATTTGTGTAGAAACTGACAATGGAGGGCTTGTCAATCGAGATGAGTACCTGGGCCAAGTGTAGCAGGGAGAATGAGTATGCCAGGCGCTTAAGCACAGTGCGAAACCGATAGGACATTCGAAATGATTGTTCATCTTGCGCTGATATTCAGTGGTTGAGCATTGCGCGGAGTATAAGTTGGCTGAAGGTTTGGTAAATATTCACAATAGCAGTGTGCATCATGGACAGGGCTGACAGTAGTCTGGGGTTACTGTGAAGCCTGTGACATTCGTTTGGTGGTTGAGTCAGGACAGTTTTCGGACTCTGTTAGAGTGCGTTTTTGTGCAATCTAGCGTCACATACATCGGTAACGAAATCAGTTAGATACCATGAGAATTCCGAGTGAATCAGCCAATTAGATGGCGGTGTGGCGCAGGTTGGTGTGTTAACAATACCTCCAGTTGGATAGTATGAAATAGGGTCGTGGGCCCACATATCAATGAATAGTTAGCCAGCTACGAGTTTCCGTTGGTTTAATGAACTCTAGGTGATGTTGTCATGCAGTCAACAACAATAAATACAGATTCGCTGACATTTCAGATGATTTTTCGCCGTTTTAGAGTGTTGGGTGTGCTTATTCTCATGGTCGCTAGCATTAGCGTTGCCAATGCTGACCCGGCCGAATGGCGAAGCCTGTTCCAAAGCTATTTGGACACTGGGACTGCTTCGAGTTGTAATTCGTGCCATGGCAATAATCCTGTAAGGTCAGACCCCCTGGTGATAAGTTTGCCTGACACCGTTGCCTTCGACGTCGGTGAATTTTCGGTTGAGTTTGAAGGTTTCGGAAATGACGCAAATTATAGAACCTGGATGTATCAGACATCCCTAGGCGGTATGAGTCCCACCCCTCAAATCGATTCGAGTATTGGCAATGACTCTGTAGCGGTGGAGAATATCGCTTTCGACACGAATGAAAGCGAAATCACTGTGCGCGCTTGCGTGCTACACACCCAGACAGTGTCACGTGGAACCGGAATATCCCCAACTTTTGTAGAGTGGGATTGCGAAACTAAAACGGTTTTGCGTGAAGATGCTCCGCCCAATATGCCTCCCGCCATCACGTCGAGCCAACCATCCAGCCAGGATGTCGAAAGAAACAGTGGCCCCTTCGCTTTCACGGTAATCACGGATGATGATGCAAGCGATGTGACGCTATCTGTCTTATCTAGCAACGCAAGCGTTGTTAATGTCAATTCCAGTAGCGCCCCCACGTTCACGTTGTCCTTTGTTGGGGTGGGCACATCCACTATTAATATTACTGCGCGTGATAGTGAAAATCTGGTTGCAACGCAATCCTTCGATGTGACTGTGCGCAATCGGTTCACACTCCCACCGATCATAGTTATACCCGTTACTCCCCCTCTCATCCCCTCTATCGATCCACCAGTTTTGACGGTCAATCTGCCACCTAGTGTCGCTTTAAACGGAGTTCTTGGAGGGGCTCTTGAATTAATAGTCAATGATATATTCACTCTGGGGGTCAGTATCAGAGATGAGCAGATCGATAGCTTGAACTATGAAACCAGCTCGAGCAATCCAGCTGTGGCAACTGGTAGCTTTTCAGCTCCTGGGTTGCTGGCAATAAATGCAAATGGCAGCGGAGCTGCAACCATTACGTTGTTGGTGACAGACGCAGAGCTTCGGTCAGCCAGTCTTTCTGTGGATGTTACCGTCTCTATTGACAACGCTGCACCGGTGGCGGTTGAGAATACATTTATCATCAGTGAGCAGGGCGTAAATGTACTGCTGGACGTTTTGTTTAACGATAGCGATAGCAACGGCGATGCACTCAGCATCGTGCTGGATTCAACTACTTCAACTCTAGGTAATCCACTTGAATTAACGGGCAACTCAGTTTCTTATCAGCTGCAAGGGGTGCTGGTTACTAACGATTTCTTCAGTTACCGCGCTGAGGATACATCTGGGGCGTTGTCCGATTCGGTTATGGTCACGCTGATACCCTCAGATCAGGATGGAGATGGCATTGTTGACGCCTTGGACAATTGTTCCGATTTCCCTAACGCAGATCAGGGCGACTTGGATAGTGATCTTATTGGTGACCTTTGTGACGTTGACCCTGATGGTGATGGTGCACCTGGCATCAGTGGTATTCCCTTTCAAAGTGGTCGTCAATTAGTTGAAGCAGAATGTTTGACTTGTCACTTGGTGGGTGTTGCTAATGCGCCGTTGTTCAACGCTGATGCAGTCTGGGATGCACTTATCCAGGCAGCTGGAGGACAGCCTGAAGATCTGCTAGACAGTGTCTTGAATGGCCAAGGCGCAATGCCGGCCTTCTCGAGTGACTACAGCACGCAAGAATTACTTCAAGCTATCAGGTACTTGTCGGGTAAGGAAGAAATTAACAGTGGGCCAGGAAGTGAGCTTATAGATCTTGATCTGGATGGTGTTACAGATGATTTGGACAATTGCCCAAGGGTGCCTAACGAAGATCAGTTTGATAGTAACGGCAATAGTTTAGGCGATGCTTGTGAGCCTTTGGCCGACAGGGATGGTGACGGAATTCCGTTTAGTTTGGATGATGATGATAGTAATGCAGGTCGGCTGCTTGCGACGTATCCGAACACCACCAATAGAACTGTCTTCACCAGTGCCAATACGCTACGTCTAGGGCGGATTGCCAGCGCCGTTGCAGAATCCAACGGATCTGAGCAGATTGATGTAGCTCTGTCTGAAAGTTCGTTTGCCCAGGGGGTTAGCGTTGTGTTCCCTGGTGTTGCTGTCATGATCGATTCTCAGTACGGTAGCCTGATAGGGGTGATCAATCTTGGTGCACAGTCTGTGGCGGGCGAGGCCGAAGTCATCATCCAGCTCAGTTCCAAATTACCCCTCAACTCTGTCATTCGATTATTTGACACTAGCGGCGGTTTGTGGAGAGATTTTTCGACCGACACTGTAAATCTTATCGCCAGTGCGCCTGCGACGAACAGTGGTTGCCCAATTAGTACGAGTGCTAACTACCAAGCTGGCCTGGCGGCCAGGCTGTCCTGTGTTCGGCTGAACGTGCAGGATGGGAGTGCAAATGATGCAGATGACGCAGTTAATAGTCAGGTGGAACTGATTATTAATATAGCTCGTGAAGTTCAGGATGATGGTGGGCCAGCTACCGTAGTCCTCAACCCGGCTAAAAGTGGTGGAGGCTCAGGCGGACCCTGGATTCTGGTTGTCCTGTTAATGGCAAACTTGTTACTGCGTAATGGTTCTGTATTAAGAGTTATGCGTAAAAAATATTAATGTTTGAAACTGCAGATGCGGAAGGCTGTAGTTGGAAATGTAGGTGCTTTTTCACAGTGATAGTGAGAAGTAGGTGGTGTATTAACAAAGTTTGGTGTTGTATGGTACGAGGCTAGGGTTTGAACCCCTGTATTGATGGACAATTTCTAGTCATGGATTTCAGTAGATCTATTTTGCTCAGGGTAAAGTTGTTATGCAGTTAAAAGCGATAAATTCGGAAATTCGCATGTTTCAGCTGGCTATGCGCCATTTTAAAATTCTGAGTGTGCTTTTTCCTATAGTTTTTGTTCTTGGCATTAGTAGTGCCCAGGCAAACCAATCCCGTTGGGATAATCTAGCGGCAAAATATATGCTCGACGGCGTGTCGCCTTCCCCTTCCTGCTCTAGCTGTCATGCGGGCACGGGCACTCAAAGTCAAAACGACAATCTCACTATGGAGGCGCCTAGTACGGTCGCCTTTGATGGCTCTACTATTGAAGTTGAGTTGAAAGGATTTGAGACGAATCCCACAAGAGGCAATGCGTATTGGCAATATCAGGTTGTCGGGGGTGTCGGTAGAACTGATGATAGTGCGAGCGATAATACGAGCAAACAGATTGATATCCCCATCCCCAGTGACGATGAGATCAGGGTGCGTTATTGCCTGCTTGATGGCGAAAATGCTGGACAATCAAGTGCCGTTTCTTGGAACTGTGATACCGAAACGGTACGTCGTAACGCCAGAGTCAATCAGTTTCCGACGATAACGTACAATGGACCTTCCAATCTTGAACGTGAAACGAACAGCACCCCCTTCGATATTACGGTGGAGGCAGATGATGACATAACTGTTGTAACGCTCTCTGTTGTTTCGAGCAACGCAAGTGCGGTGACGGTGAATCCCCCTACCACGGTGAATCCTCTTACCCAAAACACATACACATTAAGCTTTGTTGGGGCGGGTCAGTCCACGATTCGAATGACCGCTCAAGATAGCGATGGCGCAGAAGTAGAACGAAGTTTTAGCGTGACTGTGACAAGTCCGGTAATAGTTCCTCCAGATGTGGTTCCTCCGGTAGTAATTCCTCCCGTTGTGGTTCCTCCGGTAGTAATTCCTCCGGTTGTGGTTCCGCCGGTAGTAGTTCCTCCCGTTGTGGTTCCTCCGGTAGTAATTCCTCCGGTTGTGGTTCCGCCGGTAGTAGTTCCTCCAGTTATAATTCCATCACCTCAGCCAGTTGATCTACCACCCCTGCCAGTAGCGATCGCAGATACGGTGGTGTACTTCGATCAAGAGGCAAGTCAGATAATTGATGTGCTGTTAAACGACAGTGGCGGTGCGCTGAGTGTAGTGTTGGATTCAAATACTTCATCGCAAGGTAATGAGGTGGATGTGAATGGCAACTTGGTGTTCTACCGGTCACAAGGGGTGCTGACCTCTAACGACTCCTTTACGTATCGCGTCCAGAATGAATCGAATGCCTTGTCTGACCCCGCTGTTGTTACGGTGATTCCTTCGGACTGGGATGGTGATGGCGTCGTTGACGTCTTGGACAATTGCCTTTTGCTCCCTAATTCGGATCAGGGCAATATGGATAGTGATCAGCTTGGTGACTTGTGTGACGTCGATCCCGATAATGATGGCACACCCGGTATCAACGGTATTGCTTTCGAAAGTGGTCGTGACCTGGTAATTGCCGAATGCTTGGAATGTCACCAGAACGGTGCGTTAGGCGCACCGTTGTTCGGCGACGCTAACACGTGGGATGCAATCATTCTGGCAGCCGGAGGGCAGCCTGTAGATCTCCTAGACAGCGTATTATTTGGAAAAGGCTCGATGCCGTATTACGCTGACACTTACGCTACACAAGAATTACTACAAGCAATATTGTATCTGACAGGTAGGGAAGATTCCGCCGTTGCGCCACCAGATGATGGGATAGACAAAGATCCAATGGCGGACACTGATGGTGACGGAATTCCGTTTAGTTTGGATGATGACGATAGTAATTCAGGTCGGCTGCATGCGACGTATCCGAACACCAATGGAACTGTCTTCACCAGTGCCAACACGCTACGTCTAGGGCGGATTGCCGCTGCAGCGGCAGTATCCAATGTCCCTCCGCGATTTGATGTTGTTCTGTCTGAAAGTTCGTTTGCCCGAGGGGTTGGCGTTGAATTCCCTGGGATTACTGTCATGGCTGATTCTCAGCACAGCAGTCTTATTGGTGTTATCAATCTTGGTATAGAGGCTCTGTCGGGTGGAGCTGAGGTGATTGTTGAGCTCAAGTCCAATTTGCCTCTCAATTCAGCCATTCGACTGTTCGACACTGGCAGTGGTCAGTGGAATGATTTTACAAGTGATACATTTAATAGTTTTGCCAGCGCGCCTTTGACAACTCGAGGAGGCTGCCCGCTCAGTGCGAGTGCCAACTATCGGGCAGTATTGACGGCTGGGTTGTCGTGTGTCCGCCTCAATGTGCAGGATGGAGGTGCTAACGATGCAGATGGCATAGTAAACAATCAGGTGGAGTTGATTTTCGATATAGCCCGTAAAGTGTTAGAGGATGGCGGACCAGCTACGGTAAACCTCAACCCTGCCAAAAGTGGCGGTGGTTCAACGGGACCTTGGATTTTAATTGTCCTGCTGCTAACGCGCCTGTTACTATGCTCGAGTCAAATTCTCAGGTTACGACGATGAAGAAATGCCTTCTCTACACGGCTATATTCGCTGGTATGCTGCAGTCGCCGAACGTATCGGCAGCAAGCCTGACAGGCGTCGATCTCAAGTTAATCAGTGACAGCAACCCGGCCAAGGCTGAATTTGATAGGGATATTGAAGCCACTTCATCATTCCTGGGTAGGCTCAGCGGTAATCTGTATTCACGTCCTTTGAGAAATGATGAAATCGTTAGCAGTGGTTTCTCCATAAATGGTTCTGGTAGCTATGAGCACAATGCGGACATTGAAGGTTTGGGAGAATCACGTTATCGAGCTAGCGTGGATTGGTTTCGGGAGGATAAAAAGAGCGCAGGACAACCTTTTGTTCGACTGGGTCTTGGGACCACCTACATTGATTCGCAAACAGAGCGGCGTGATGGCATAGCGTTGGATGCAGGCGCTTCTATCAACTTCCAGCCAACGAATTTTTTTGATACAACTTTGGGTGTCCAGTTGGCAGTGACGGATGCAGAAACCGCTGTTTTTGATACTACAAAGTCGACCTTATTCGCAACCGCCAATTTCTCGCCAATCCCGAAGCTGGTGCTGCGTACTGGCCTCCGAGTTGTCTTCGGCGACGAAGTGTCTACGGCAACATCTGGTCTCAATATTTTTAACAATGCGGAAGTCATCGAACCCGATGAAGCGTTTGGTGGTGTGCCGGCAGATCGCTTCGCTTACCTGCTTGGGGCGACTTCAGCTATCGCGGAGGTAGGGGCTGGTTTTGGTATTTCGGAAAGTGTGCAGGCCAACATTCTATATCGATACGTCAGCACAGAAGCTGACGGTGGTATCAGCTATGAGCGAAGTCTGGTTGAATTCACTATCGGAATCGATCTGTGATTTCCGCTCACTCATTCTTTAAGGTGCACGACGTGATGAATATGCCTCGAAATATGATGAATAAAAAAACGCTCTTGGTGCTGATCCTGGCTAGCGTTGCCCTCGCTGGATGCCGCGGTGCCGATGACACTGACATCATCGTTCCACAGTTTCCCGCGACTGAAGATCCTGATGCTTTTAATCAGTTCCTGAACCCGCGTCCGGGTGTGCCGCAGGTCGGTGTGGTAGCTGATTCTGGTGAAATTAATAACACGAAAGACTTTCCAGAAGCCTACTACAACACCATTGATCCTCCGGATGCACTGGGAACTAGAAAACGTGATACGTTTTTAAAGTGGCGCGTGGAGAATGGTTTTGCAAATGCAGATGGAACCTTGGCCGCCGCTTGTGATGATCCCACTGTCTGCGTGGATGTAAACGTTAAATTTCGCGATACCAAAGACTTGGGCTATGGCCGAGATATGTACATGCGGTGGGACAAGATAAATGATGATGTCGCGGTGTATGTAAAAAATTATCGGGTCAGCCAAGAGGGCTTGGATATACCGTATGGTCCAGTTAATTTGGAAGCCTTGATCGAAGACGACGCACAGTGGAATTTTGGCGTAAATGCGATTGAGTTTAGCGATTATCCCCATGAAGACGGGAAGAAGTTCACTAAGTTCTATAACTTTCGCGGAGATGGAGATGGCAATGGCAACCTGACTAACGATGCCAGTGGAACTCTAAATCACGTTGTCGATTTGGACAGAAGAGGCGAAAAGCCTATGCCCACAACGTGCATCGTCTGCCATGGTGGTCGCGGAGAGACTCTGGTGTATAAGGATGGCAATGGAGATCTGAAAGTTGCACCTTCATTAGTGGGTGGTATTGCCGGTGATGTTCAGGCGCATATGCAAGCCATTGAGTTTGATACCTTGCAGTTTGCTAACCAGCCGGGATTCACTAGAGAAGATAATAAAGATGGTATACGCCTGATCAACCAAGCCATCCTGTCAACTTATGAGCATCGCAGAACGGAATTTTTCCAGGGCCAGGGTGACTGGAACGCAGATCTGGCAATAGAAATTCTAAATAACCGCTATGTACCCGCTCTGGACGATCCTGCCAACAACGCTCTGGAGATTCCTGTCAATGTGTATGACGGAAACTATGTGCCAGATGGCTGGGCAGATAATTCAGATAATCTTGACTTGTATCGGACATTGATGGGGCCTAATTGTATGGTGTGTCATGCCTTGCGCGGCACAAATCAAAATCTGACGGGTGCTTTTCCTACGTCTGCCAGCTTTCTTGAAGCGGCCGGGACTGCTCAGAGCTATGCCGCGCGAGTGGATCACCTGATTTACGAGCAGGGAAAGATGCCTTTGGGTCTGTTGAATTACTCTGATTTTTGGGGCGAGACCGTGAGTAGACCAAAGGATCCAGCCACCATGGCGACAGCTCTCGGTCTCACCAATCGGGTAGATGCGAATAACAGAGCCATTCGTCCGGGAGCACCGGTTGCCGTTATAACTGCACCCCCTATTGCCACAGGTATCGATGCTAGCGGTGCGCCAGTTGACATAGCTGTAACGGGTTCAGGTAGCGCTTTTGCGTCACTTACGGGCTATCGATGGAGTGTAATTCCTGAAAATGCTGATGACACTGCAGAAGTGACAGGTATTGCAGGGGATGCGGTGCTGCGTGTCAGCGGTGCTGGCAACTACACGTTAAACCTGACAGTTGATGGTAAAAACGGCGGTAGTGACACTGCGACTCAAACGGTGCGTGTAATGAGCGCCAACGAGAATGGCGCTCCACTTCCAGGGGCAGAGATACTCTACTTTGGTACGGGAGGAATCGATGATTTGGTGAGAAATGCTGCTAATAATTGTGTAGGCTGCCATTCGCCTGGCGGGGGCCCAAGCTCAATACTGCCTATCCATTTCACAGCGTGTGGGAACGATGAAATCGACGAAATCAACGACAATGAGTTTCTCTATCGGAGTGTACTGGCGCGGGTGAATTTTGATTCGCCGTTAGATAGTCTGTTTCTGAGGAAACCGACCAATGGGTCCACAAATCCTGTAGATAGAGCAAATACGGAGATAGCGGGATATCATGCAGCTGGAAACCGTCTAGGAGATGATGATTCTGCTGATTACAGCAAAATCCTCAGCTGGATACTCAACGGCGCACCTTCGGGGGATATTCCGGCTTGTAACTGATATTGACTCTAGCGCTGTCACTTGTGTACCTTAGTGAATTTGCGAACGTGGTAGTCCATGACCAAGCTGAATAAAGCCAGCGATATTTTATCGCTGGCAGATATCGAGTTTTTCAAGGTATTTTCTGCCGACGCAATTGCCAATTTGGAACGGGCTGCAACGCTGCGCAAGTTTCGTAAAAACACTCACATTATCGTGGTGGGTGAAGAGAGTCACGCGGCGTATGTGCTGGTTGAAGGTAGTGCTTATGCCTTTACTGATGATGATGATGGGAATGAGTTAATTATTGCCTCGTTTACCCAGGGTGATTGTTTTGGGGAATTGGGATTACTCGATCACCAGTCGCGCACAGCTAACGTGATAACAACCAGTGCTTGCCAGTGCTTGGTGATACCCAAGGCTGAAATGAATTATGAGATTACCAAGGAGCCGGAAGTGACTCAGGCGATTATTTATTATCTGGTAAAGCGTATTCGCGGAATGACAGACGATCTCAGCTGCCTTGGTTTGATGGATGTGTACGGTCGGCTGGTACGGGCACTCAATGGTTCCACGACGTTGCAAGAAGATGGCACTCGTGTAACCTCGCGTATCACCCATCAGGAGTTGGCCAGTCGGGTGGGTTCCAGCCGTGAGATGGTCAGTAAGATATTGAAGGAGCTGCGCGTTGGAGGTTATATTTCAATAGAAAACCACACAGTACGTATCCACAAAGATCTGCCTGAACGCTGGTAGCCACCATGCCCTCACAAACACTGACGGTGTTGTTTGCCGATCTTGCAGGTAGCACACATCTGTACCAGACCCGCGGAGATGTGGAAGCTCATCAGCGCGTAACTGATTCACTGCAGTGCATGCGTATAGTCGTTGAGCGGCACCAGGGCACGCTGCTTCGAACAGTCGGTGATGCAGTGCTAGCCAGCTTCGAGCAGGCGGATGCAGCGTATCTTGCGTCGGTGGATATCCAGCGGGAACATCAAACTCTCAACTTGTCTGTCCGTGTTGGTTTTCATCATGGCCAAGTCATTCCCGATGGGGGTGATGTGTATGGCAACGCTGTGAACTTGGCAGCCAGAGTCGCAGCATTTGCTGAGGCGAATGAGATATGTACGACAGAAGATACCGTTGCGCAATTGTCAATTCGGCACCGTTCTTACGCCTTGTTTCTTGATAGTGTAGATTTCAAGGGAATGAGCACACCCATGCCGGTGTATAGAGTTCGGTGGGCAGATGATGTAGCTGAAACATCCATTGTCACGGCGGTCAGTCGAACGACGCGTTATCAGAGCAACCTTGTTCTCGACTTGATTATTGGTGCGAAACGCCTACGTATCGATGCCCAGAATCCAGTCGTCACTTTTGGGCGTGCAGTTGACAACGATGTGATTATCGACATTGAATCCGCCTCGAGAAACCATGCAAAAATAGAGTTTGCCCGAGGGCGTTTCCTGATTCATGATTCCAGTACTAATGGCACTTACTTGATTCGAACGGGGTTTTTACCCGAATTCATTCGCCGAGAAACTGCGTCATTGGATAACTCTGGCAATATTGGGCTGGGTTTTATTCCCAATTCAGAGGAACAACACATTATCGAATTTCGAAGTACAACGGTCGCCAAATAGTGGTCCGTAGTGATCAGAACAGTGAAAACTTGGCTAGATATTTTTTTCTGCAATGAATAATTACTTAGACAATGCGAATGAATGCCAACGAGCAGGCAGCTTTCGGGCAAAATTAGGTATAGATTCAGGAATTCGTTGCTTGACGTTGAACGAGGCGATTGTAATTCAGCGGGGAAACGGTGCACTGGTGGCCGAGGTTGTTAGTTTCTTCACACCCTCGGCTCGGATTCGTGGAAAATAGTCGATCAATCCTGCCGGAAGTTCGGCGCTCTTATCAATCACAGCCAGTATCTACAGCCTTAGTGGATATACTGCATAGAGGTTTCGTGGTGAGTCACATCCAATGGTAGATGATAGAACTGCACTGATGTCAGCCAGAGCACTAGCCCCAGGACATGAAATCCTCTGGTACACGATTGATCGTGTATTAGGTCAGGGTGGTTTCGGTATCACCTACTTGGCACATGATCGGAACCTGGATCGTGCCGTTGCGATAAAGGAATATCTACCCATCTCGTTCGCATACCGCCACTCGGACCACACTGTTAAACCGATTACTAGCGATCATGGAGAAAATTTCTCTTGGGGTCTGAGTAGTTTTTTGAAGGAGGCGCAAACGCTAGCGCGGTTTAGTCATCCCAATATCGTTCGCGTGCAGTCTGTGTTTGAGGAAAACAGCACCGCTTATATGGTTATGGAATATGAGCACGGCCAAGATCTTTCCACAATATACAAGGAAAGTGACCGATTGGAACAGCCATTTTTCGAGCAGATTTTCTTCCCGATAATGGACGGACTAAAGGAAATTCATAAGTTTGATTTCATTCATCGAGATATCAAGCCTGCAAACATTTATATCCGCGAAGATGGTACTCCGGTATTAATTGACTTCGGGTCCGCGCGTCAGACGACTACGCAACAAACCAGTGAAATAACAGCACTAGTTAGCCAGGGTTATACACCGCTGGAACAGTACAGTCCCAATTATGGTGATCAAGGCCCGTGGACCGACATTTACGCCCTCGCTGCAACGATTTATGAGGGCATAGTTGGTAAAAAACCTGACGAATCGCTTAGCCGGTCGGCCTGCCTAATGCGTTCCAAACCAGACCTTCTTGTACAACTTGATGCGAGTGTGTACCCAGGCTGTAGTCAGCGCTTTCTAAATGCAGTGTTTGCTGGGCTAAAATTAGAGCCAGAAGGGCGGCCACAGAGCTTGGAAGAGTGGCACAGCATCTATCAGCGTGCTAGTGACGTATTTGACCCTAGGCCAGTGCCTAGTGGATTTACTTCATTAGCTGAGTCAGATCGAACAGTTCTCCAACCTCGGAGTGGACCTGCAACTCCTCAGCCTGCGCCTCCCATGGGGGATTTTGACGGCTTTGGTGAGTTGGAAACTGGTAATTCTTCTAGTTTTGATAATGATTCAGATGCTTTGGCGGATTGGGCAGAAGAATCCTCTGAGGAGGAGTCCTTTCGCCCAGCAGTCGCTCCTACTTCCAAGGCAGACACTAGCGGTCAACGTAGCCCACCGAAGGGTCGCGCAAATCGTCCACCGGTAGATGATATTCTTGACTTTGATGACGACGATCTGGAGTCAGAGTCACAACTCAGACAAAGGAAGCCTGCGGGGTCAACGTCAACCGGTAACCAACAAAAGAAAGGTGCGGGTAAGCAAAAAACCGGGTTGGTATTCGCTGCTGTCCTGGGTGTTTTGGGCGCTGGCGCTGGCGGTGCGTACATTTTCTTTGGCGCTAACTCTGCGCCGTCGGGCCTTACAGCTGCAGCTTTGAACACAATGCCCAGACCGTCGCAGGCGTCGTTGATCTCACTGCCAGCAGCAAATGTACGAGCACAATTAGATGATATGGTAAGTTTGGCAACGTTATTAGCAGAGGCTCATGAGCTCAACGCAAACGACCCTGCTCTGCTGAATACCATAAGTGCAACGGAAGCCAGCTTGCTATCACTGGCGACAAAGTGGAATGCCACCAACCATACGGAAATAGCGAACCGAATTCGCGCTGTTTCAATTGCGTTGCCAGCAGCTGCGCATGATCAAAGTCGTATTCAGCGTATTTTAGCTGCGTCTGATCAGGTGTCGGCCTATGGCCAGGTGCTAGCCTTGTTGGAAGACAGGCGCTACTTTCAGCCAGCAGGAAATTCGGTTCTGGACAAAATTACATCAGTCAGCGCAAATGATTATCAAAGGCTGAAGAGTTCTAAACCGTGGGAGCAGATGATGTCGGAGTTTTCTCAAATTGCCCTGGATAAACTAGCAAAGTCAGAATTCGATGATGTAGCTAGGTTGACTGAAGCTGTTTTGACGATGGATGCCAGTGAGCCTGGGTTCAATGCACTGAAAAGGTTCTTGTCTGGGTCCTAGTGAAGGGTGGGTTTCATTGTAATTTCTGGTCCAAACTAATCACTTTTTGAACTGAGTCGTGCCTTTGTGAAGAACTTTGATTCTCAATATACTGATCTGACGGATTACATCCTGAAGTGCACTGCGCGAATTTGGGAGGGGCGCGATATAGCAGCGCTTGACTGGCACTACGCCGATGATCTTCTGGTAAGAACTCCCACTGGAATAAGCCGTGGAAATGCGGCAGGCAAAGCCAATACTATGGCGACTCTTGCAGAGTTCCCTGACAGGCAATTATTGGGGGAGGATGTCATTTGGTGCGGCGACGAGGATGCTGGGTTCCTTTCATCCCATCGCATCATATCCACAGCGACGCATCGTGGTGGAGCGTTTGGCCCTGCGACTGGAAAGCCTGTGGCTTTCCGGACCATCGCTGACACATTTTGTCGGGACGACCGAGTGTGGGACGAATGGCTGATTCGTGATAATGCGGCGATTGCGTATCAGCTCGGATATAGCGCTCAGGATACAGCGCGAGCATCAATTGTGGCAGGTGACAGAATTATGCCTCTAACACCTGCCAGCGACATTCCTGGTCCCTATACCGGTACTGGCAACATCGAGGAATGGGGTGAGCGGCATGCTTCCATTCTGCATAGGATCATGGCTGCCGATCTGTCGGTGATAACCCAGGAATATGACCGCGCCTGCCACTTGTCTCTCCCAGTAGGACAGGATTGCTATGGTTGGGCGGATGCTGATGCGTTCTGGATGGGGCTACGAAGTGCGTTTCCTTCGGCTGAATTCAAAATTGATCATCAGATTGGCCGTGCAGATTCAATGCAGAATCCACGCAGTGCAATTCGGTGGTCGTTAACAGGGCGACATGAAGGTTGGGGACGTTTCGGATGTCCAACAGGTGCCAACGTGCACATCATGGGTGTCAGTCACGCAGAATTTGGCCCACGAGGTTTGCGGCGGGAGATTACGCTATTTGACGAGATCGCAATCTGGAAACAGATCCTACTTCAATGCGAACCATAAAGAACCATAAAGGGGACGGAGGGATTTTTAAACCATAAAGGAACCGTAAAGGGGACGGAGGGGTTTTTATATGTGCGTTAGTTTCTGACCCTCACCCGTCCTGGAATTCCGGCTTTTGCGCCCTGATTTAACTTTTTTATCACGTTCGGGAATAAATCATCATCCTGACTTGTTGTTAGTGTGGATACCTCATGTTATCGGCGCAGACGTTGAAAATGGGATTGGAAGGCAAATTGAAACAAGGAAACTGGAGAATCATGCTTATGCAGAATTTCTTTAAGTCTGCGCTGATATGTATTGCGACGACATTTAGTGCGACGACTATGAGTCAGGATTTACCCATCAGACAAGCGCCCGAAGGTGCGAAGGTGATGATCGTATCGCCAGCAGGCCGAGCTACTGTAGAGGCAGAATTTACCGTCATATTTGGCCTTGAGGGTATGGGTGTTGCACCTGCTGGAATTGATGTGGCAGGAACTGGTCATCACCACCTACTGGTTGACCAGGTAGAGCTCCCTCCAGCTAGTCAACCTATGGGAAACCCACCTATGCATTTTGGTAAAGGCCAAACACAAACCACATTGACGCTAGAGCCTGGTACGCACACG
>JBLIIE010000007.1:0-68136 GCA_047634635.1 Granulosicoccus sp.
CAGTTTTGCGAAGAATATGTCCCTGAAATATCGCGTTGTCTGGAGCATTATCCAGGTGAAAGACCCATCTTCGATCTGCATGGGGTTGAAGATGAAATCGATAAAGCATTGAATCGAAAGGTATTATTGAAGTCGGGCGGCTATTTGATCATCGATCAAACAGAGTCTATGACCACTATTGATGTAAACACCGGTGGATTTGTTGGAAAACATAACCTTGAAGAAACTATCTTCAAGACTAACCTTGAGGCAGCACAAGCAATTGCTCGGCAGCTTAGACTCAGAAATCTGGGTGGCATCATCATTATCGACTTCATCGATATGTGTGTTCTTGAGCATAGAAGGCAGGTTTTTCGCGCTCTGGAAAAAGCGTTGGAAAAGGATCACGCCCGTACTCAGGTCAACGAGGTGTCACAACTAGGGTTGATAGAGATGACGCGGAAACGGACCCGTGAATCTCTTGGGCAGGTGCTGTGTGGTGAGTGCAAGGTATGTGATGGACGAGGAATGCAGAAAACCTTGGAAACAGTCGGATTTGAAGTTGCCAGGGAGATAATCCGACAAGTACGACAGTTTGAGATTGATTCAGTCACCGTTCTGGCTTCTAGTGAGATAGTGGAATGGTTCACCGAAGAACGGTCCGATGATTTGGCGGAGTTGCAGGATTTTGCTGGAGTTCCCATTAGATTACAGGCAGAGCAGTACTACACCCGTGAGCACTATGACGTTGTATTGCAGTGACGTAGATACCTGAGCCGCTATGATTATTCGAACGGCGAAGCTAACTGCGCGTGTCTGCCTAACACTTATTGGCATTTTGCTGATATTGCTAGCACTGCTTAGTGCAGGTGTTCGCCTAGGTTTACCGCTGGTTGCCAATTACAAACCGAATATTGAATCCCGGCTCAGCGATTATTTGCGTAGCCCTGTTGCGATAGGCGATCTGAAGTTGAGTTGGGAGGGATTCGGTCCCCTGCTCAAAGCGGAGAAGGTTGCCGTATTTGAATCCAGTGATCGAAAAGTCACTCTTGATGAATTGCTCATCGATTTGAATTTGGCCAAGAGTGTATTTCGTGGCGTACCCGTTATCAATGAGTTGACGCTCGTGGGTGCTAGTTTCTCTATAGAAGCGGATGAAGCCGGCCAGTATCGTTTGCATGGCATGGACCGAGTTCGCTCGGCCCGCACGTTCAACGCAAAAGCTGAAAATCAAAAAGGCAACGGCCTTGATCTGATGGCGTGGTTGTTGACCGCTCGTAAAGTAGGTCTGCTGGATACCAAGCTTACGCTGATCGACAAGCAGGCAGATTTGCGACTTGTCATACAGGATCTGAATATTCGAGCAGAGAATGATGGTGATTTTCATCAGCTCCGGATTGATGTACTCCTACCTGAAGAACTTGGGGGAAGTCTGACAGCGGGTGTTGATCTAATCGGAACGGTTGACGCGTTGGATGAGGCAAGTGGCGATATCTATATCAATGCTGACGCATTACAAGTCAATGCACTGGCTGAATTACTTAGGGTTGGCGGGCTGGCCGAAAAGCTCCAGCAGGTAGGCAGTCCAATAGACACCGCAGTATCATTAGAGCTATGGGGGCGATGGGAGGACGGCCATTTACTATCGGCTCGAGGGCCAGTAACGACGTCCGCAATAACCAATTCGACCACTGGAGAATTGTTGGGCGAAAGTATTAGTGCCAATCTTGAGTTATCCGTAACCGATCGCTCTGCCAGTATCGTAGCTAAAGATACGATTATTTCGATGGGTACGGATACGTGGAGGGTAGATAAGATATCGGGAAATTGGAAGCATGAGCAGGCTGAGAAACGATCATATCGGCACTGGAACATTTCCGCCTCTGGAGCTGAATTGGATGTTTCTTCATCAAGTCGCTTTATTGAGGGCGTTCTCGAGGGGTTTCAGCCTGAAATTGCGAGCAATCTTGGGTTAGCGAGACCCTTAGGAAAAGTATTGAATTGGACATTTGGCTATCGCTCAGATGGCACCACTCCAATGGTTTCAGTTCAGGCTGATCTGCAAAAAATCCAGTTTCGATCAACAGGCAAGATGCTCGGCTTAGGCCCGATTAGCGGACGCGTGAGCATTATTGATTCGAAAGGAGAGGTGGCTCTCTCCGCTGATTCAATGCCAATTGACTGGCTGGCAATGACTCATCGAGAATTGAATCTGGACTCAGTCAAAGCGGTTCTGAGCGTTGACGTTAGTGACTTTAAACGGGTCATGATTGAAGGTGATATTGAACTTGAAGACGACGGCGTAGATTTATCGACGCGATTAAATCTGACGGCTGTGTCGGGTCAGTCACCGCATCTGGATATGCAGAGCAGATTCGCAGCGACTGATATCAACGCTCTCAAGCAATGGCTGCCGCAAAACAAGGGATTCAGTCGATGGTTTGAACGAGCCATTGAAAGTGGCTCAGTCAGCGATGGGTCGCTGCTGGTTTTCGGTAGTCTATCTGAATTTCCTTTCGATTCTGGTGAAGGTGTGTTTCGAGTGAGTGCCAATGTCAATGATGCTCGGGTGGCATTTCATCCCAAGTGGCCTGCCGCTTTTAACATCAATGGCAGTCTTGAGCTCAATGGGCCAACACTTACAGGTGTTGCTCAAAACGGCTCCATGGACAAGTTCGATTTAACACAAATGCGTATTCAAATTGTAAACCTGAAAAAACCGGTACTGAAGCTCACAGGCACTGGTGCTGGGAATCTTCAGGAGGTCATTGACTTTGGTGTAAATGGTCCGCTGAAGCCGGTGCTCGAAGCCGCGATCAGTGATGTCAAAGGTAGCGGGCAGGTCGATATGGATATTGAGATGACACTACCTTTGTATCGTAAGCAGATTGCTGGTAGTGACTCGTCTGAGTCAGTGACTTCTGCAAAGTCCCCTCCAGAATTTGCAATAGATGGATCCTTATTTCTCAATGGCAATGCCGTTGAATTTCAACGTGCGAACTTACCATTGCAAAATGTGCAGGGCTCTATTGGATTTGACCGCTCGGGCATACGTGTCAATAAGCTCAAGGCTGAGTTCCTTAGTCAACCGGTTCGCATAAGCGCAACTACCGAAGGACGTTCTCGATCTGCAACGACAACTATTTCCGTGACAGGCGCGCTGGAAGGTAATGATGTGTTGGTCTATTACAAAAACCCTTTAGATCAGTTCCTGCGTGGTGCATCCAACTGGGCTATCGAGTTGGCTGTCCCTCACTCAGCTAAGCGACTGGCTGATGACGGTGTCCAATTGCACATGCAGAGCGATCTGGTTGGTACCGAGCTGCGGTTACCCAAACCTTTGTACAAAAGCTCTGGCAAGACAGGCGACTTTCAATTGCATACTGCGTTCAAAACTGGCCAAAGGGACCAGCGTTGGGACATTCAACTAGAAGGAAAACTTCATGCAGGTGTAATAACAAATTCACAAGGTCTGCAATCGTTGGTTGCTAATTTTGGAGCTGCTAATCTATTGGAGTCTTCCATGGTAAACCCCGCTCCTGGGCTGCGATTGCAAGGAAAGGTTGACAGACTGGCAGCCGACGATTGGGTGGATAGTATTGCGCAGTTTATTAATTCACTTGAGAATGGCGATCCAACTGCACCTCAGCCCATTATTCCGATATCGGCCCAATTGGACATTGGGTCGCTGGAACTAGGTGCGCGCTCACTGGGGACCGCAACGTTGAGCATGGCGTCAAACAAAAATTACTTAACGACGACAATTAAGAACGCATCTTTGGAGGGGCAAGTTGCCTACCCAAGAAATTACTGGTCCAAGAAGCTGCCGTTGAATGCTCATATTGAGCATATCGACATGGCAGTTATCGATGCGTTGAATACCAGGGCCGCTAAGTCTGAAGGACGTAAAAGCGCACCGCTAGACCCACGAATTCTTCCACCTATCGATGCGAAAATAGTGCGATTCACCCGCAAGGCTCAGACCATTAAGGATCTGGTTTTACGTTCACAGCCTAATATAAGCGGCTTGCAAGTGACAACGCTTGGATTCGCCTATGAAAACATGCAGTTGGTCGGGCAGGGATACTGGCGCCTTAAAGATCCGCAAGGAGTGAATCCAAGCTTTAAGGATCAGCATCAAACGCAGCTGAAAATGGTGTTGCAAAGTGATGACTTTGGCAAAGGTTTTGCGGACATTGGTTTAGATGATGTTATCTCGCAAGGGCAGGGTACTGCGCAGCTTCAGATATCATGGCCCGGTCCTGCCTATCTACCCTCGTTGGCTGATCTAGATGGTCGCATCAAACTCAATATTGAGCAGGGAAATATTATTCCAGTTGAGCCTGGCGCAGGTCGCATCGTTGGTTTGTTTGCACTGCAAGCTCTGCCTAGGCGGCTAAATCTGGATTTTACTGACATATCCAATGATGGTTTGGCGTTCAAGCGGATGACGGGTGATGCGTTGATCGACAAGGGTGTTGTGGACGTAAGTCTGGTACAGCTAACGGGGCCGATAGGAGTCGTTGATGTCGTGGGGAAATCGGATTTGAATACTCGCCAATTTGATCAAACCATCACGGTGCTACCAAGGGTCAGTGCTGCACTGCCAATCATTGGTGTGATTTCCGGAGGGGCGAGTGCAGGAGTAGGTGCATTGATCGCCACTGGTGTGCTCAAGGCCTTGGGTATAGATCTGGATCGCATTGGATTACGCGAGTACAGCCTGACAGGCACATGGGACAAACCGGTCTTTAAATCAAGAAAAACCCTTGGTCGAAGAGATCGGTAACATGGCAAATGAAGGTTCTGGTTTTACGCGAACTCGCTTTTTACACTTTTTAAAAGCGAACTCGATCGGTGTGTTGGTGATGTCGATGTTGCTTGTTATTCCGGTCATCGGAAATTCAAGTGAGAACAAAGTGTCTGGCGAATATGGCCTTGTGCTGCAGTCTTTGAATTCTAAGGATGCCTATCTACCGGAGCTCATAACCTTCGTCAATGATCTGCTTCGACTGGCCGAACCTGTGACAGTTTTAACGGAAGTTGAAGAGGGGCCGTTTTTTGATCCCGAGCACATGGAAATATGGATGCCAGGGAGTTTTGCCGACACCATTGCTGAGTATTTTGGGCGTGATGATGCCCCTGTCGGTGATGTGTATTTTCATACCCTGGTACACGAAGTAGGCCATGTTCTGTTCGCTCAGTACGACTTGCCAATGTTGGCAAGAGAAGAAGATGCCGCCGATGCCCTAGCCAGCGTTTTGTTGTTGGAATACGCTGAGAATGGAGCTCAAGTGGTGCTTAATGCGGCGGAGATGTTTGGGCTAGAAAGCGAGGGCAGAGAAGGGTTCGACGAGTCAGATTTTTGGAGCGAGCACAGTCTCGATATTCAACGCTACTATGCGTCCATTTGCCACGTCTACGGAAGTGATCCAGGTGAGCATCAAGGGCTGATCAATACAGAGTATGGTATGTCGAAAGAACGTGCGGAAGTTTGCGAAATTGAATACGAGCGTATTCGCCGAAGTTGGCTAAAGGTGTTGAAGCCCTACCTGAAACGCTAGTGAGCGACCGAATGGTCCGTGTGAGTCACTTTGGCTGCGTGTGATGCACTTTGCGAAATTTGTAAATTAGTTCGACGACAGTAAATGGACTATGCGGGCGGTGCCACAAAATCACGTTATCTGTTGTTCATGCAAGCTATGTATCGGCCGAAGAATTAGCTTCGGAACGCTTGCGTTGTTCCTATCTGTGTTGCATAGTGCAACGGCTTTGCGGGCACGCATACGTTATTGGTGAGTGCCTAGTGTAGTGTAGGGGAGAGATCAGCACTGAGTATTAGCTTTTTGTTGACGCCGAAGGAGCAACGCCCAGGAAACTCTCAGGCAAACGGACCCTTCATTCGAAAAGCATCTGGAGAGAGATATGTTGCTCACAACATATCCACCGAAGGGGTATGCGACCCAACTTGATCGGTCACGGTTGAGCAGGGTGCACGAAAACTCTCAGGTTCCAAGACAGATGGGATGAGCGGGTTACTAAAAATTGTTATCGCAATTTTGGTAGCCGACATCGAATTGCGTTTGTCTGGAACTGACTATGAAACACATTGCCGTTATTGGGGCCGGTATCACCGGTGTAACCACCTGCTACTCCCTGCTAAATCGTGGTTATCGCGTCACGGTTTTTGATAAAAACCGGTATGCAGCGATGCAAACTTCTTTCGCCAACGGTGGACAGCTCTCGGCTTCAAACGCGGAAGTCTGGACACAAGCATCAACTATTCTTAAAGGCATCAAGTGGATGTTTAGGAAAGATGCCCCGTTGTTGGTTAATCCTAAGCCGGATTGGCACAAGTATTCGTGGATGGCTGAGTTTATAGCCAATATACCTAATTATGAAACAAACACCGTGGAGTCTACTCGACTTGCCATTGCAGCTCGTGAGCACTTATTTTCCTGGGCTGCTCGGGAAAATATAGATTTTGACCACGAAACTCGAGGCATTCTGCACATGTATCAAGACAAGCAAGGCTTTGATCACGCAACCCGCGTCAATGCCATGCTCTCTAAAGGTGGTCTTGAGCGAACGGCGTTGTCTGTTGAGGAAATGAAATCCTTAGAGCCTGCTTTAAGTGGCGAGCTATATGGCGGGTACTACACGGCAAGCGATTCTACTGGCGACATTCATAAGTATACCCGTGGACTAGCAGAGGCGTGTTTGCGTCTTGGCGCTCATTTTGTCCACGATGTTGAGGTTGGTAAGTTGAGTCATGATGGCCAGAAAATTGATGTTGAATTTAACCAGGCGGGTAGTGCCAACTCCGAGCTAGGAAAATTTGACGGTGTCGTTGTGTGTGCGGGTATAGAAAGTCGGAAGCTGAGTGCGCAGTTGGGTGATCGTGTGAATATCTATCCGGTCAAAGGTTACTCTATAACTGTGGCTTTGCCTGACGAAGAGAGTCAGTCCGCTGCACCCTGGGTCAGTTTGCTTGATGATGATGCAAAGGTTGTGACCAGTCGGCTTGGCCACAATCGCTTTCGTATTGCAGGTACTGCAGAATTCAATGGTGTTAACTACGACATCAGAGATGATCGTATCAAGCCTTTGATTCAATGGTGTAGACGCTATTTCCCGAAAGTCGATACTGAGCATGTAGTACCTTGGGCGGGGTTGCGGCCAATGATGCCAAATATGATGCCCAGAGTGGGTGCTGGAAAATTGCCTGGTGTCTACTACAACACCGGCCATGGGCATTTAGGCTGGACACTGTCGGCAGCCACAGCAGAAATGCTTGGTGATGTTATTGAGCAAAGCCTACCTGTTCAGACCCAGTCTATTCAAAAATCCTCAATTTCAAGTGAAGGGAGTCGAAAAACAGCCTAATCATGTGTGGGCTAAATTAATACACGACACCTATCGGGTTGTGGCGGTATACCCGTCTAGGCTGCTAGGGAGCTGTCTGTATTGGAATTGACCATAGTGGCGCCCCTTGCCTTTCTGATGTGATAAATACAGATCTTCCGGGGGCTATCGCTAGAGCTTCTGCCTGTCCCAGATTGTGTGTGTGCATGCGCCTGCCCCTGCGTTTAAAAGCTGTGGACCATGATTCATCGCCACTACGTTCAATTCTGAGTACCTCTCTATACGTTAGCAGATAAGCTGTACGCCCGGAGGCTGTCATGTCCATGGCTGTGATGTGATCTAGATCTATACCAGCGAACGAGGCGGCAAGTTTTGATTGCAAGCTGGTGCGAGGTACCGGAAGTTCAGTAATTAACTTAGCTGTCAGTGTGTTTGATGGTTGCTTCGGTGGAATCTCCAGTGCATACAGGCGACTTGCGGTAGGGCCACTTAGGCCTAGAGGTTCTTTGCTTATCAGGTATATCGTCGTTCTGTGGACAGCAAAGGCCTCTACGTTCCTAGGGCCATCTTCGTAAACATACTCGATCGTCATATAAGGTGTTAAGGGCGCATCGGGCAGTTGGCCAGGAAGAGGTTCGGCGACTAGATAAAACGTACTCTTGCGATGGATTCTAAGATTGTCCCCGGTATCACCAATCAGGATATAGTTTTGATTGTTCAACTCAACCGTATCCAAGTCTTCCCAGTCTCTATTCCGGGCCTTGATGGCCCATTTTTCGATGTGCTGGCCCTTTTCACTCAAGGCATATAGGGTTGCTGAGTCGCCACTGTCGTTGATGGCATACAGAACGCCGGGCGAATTTCTGGATGCTGTCATACCGCTTACCTCGGTCAACTGCGAGCTTTCCAAATTGCCAGTGCGCGTTATTTTATCTACTATCAGAGGCTCAGGTAGGTTGATAGTCTGTCGCGAAGCTACCGTCGTTTTTTTGGGTTGGGATTTTTCTGCTGTTTGCGGTGGCCGCTCAACTTTGGGTTCAGGCGGCTCATTCTCGTTAGAGATAGGTGTTTCTTCGCTAAGTTTCTGAACAATTGATTCAGGTTTTACGGGCGAGAGAGGTTTATTGACGAGAACTTTCTTGTTGACGGTTTTGATGCGTGGGACCGAACCCTTCAGGGGCACATCTACCAACGTTGGATAGGATTCCTGGGCAGGTGGGATTGCAGGCTGAGGCACGGTTGAGCATGCAATCAGCGCAAGTGTGGCGGCAACTGCGCAAAAATTGCTGATTCGAGCTGTAGGGTCTGGGTTCGCCTGCAGTCCTGACACCGTAATTCAACCATCCATCTGTGCATTGTTTGTGATGATCTTACGGTCATTTGCTCTGCACAGGTAAATCAAATGAAGGCCACTTCGCTGTGTTTAAGCAGCGAGGTGGCTTTTCCTATTTAATGCAACGGTTAACCAATAGTGCCGCCATCATCCCGGCGAACCGCCACGATTGATGAGCGTGGCGTTTTGTCACCGCCATCAGGCCAATTGGAATCGCCACGTTCACCTGGATGCTGAACACCGACAAAGACTGTTCTGCGATCCGCAGCCCAAGCTATGCCGGTAATTTCTGCTTGCCTTGGTCCGACGAGAAAGCGACGAACTTCTCCAGTTGATGGATCACCAATTAGCATCTGGTTATTGCCCTGACCAGCAAAGTCTTTTTCGTTGGAGTAGTTGCCATCAGTCTGAATCCAAAGAAGTCCCTTGTTGTCGAATGACAGTCCGTCAGGTGAGTTAAACATGTTGCCTTCTGTGATGTTTGCCGATCCGCCGTTTTTATCTGTATGAACGGTAGGATTGCCCGCCATCAAATACAGGTCCCATTTGAACGTGTTTGCAGTATGGTCAGCATTTGAAGGCCACCAGCGTACGATCTGGCCATATTTGTTACCTTCGCGCGGGTTAGGACCGCCGACTGGTGTTTCATCCCCACCGGCATTTGTTTTTAAGCCGCGGTTCTTGTTATTGGTGAGCGCGCAGTAGACTTCCGCTTTCAAAGGGTTAGCTGTGACCCATTCAGGGCGATCCATGGTTGTTGCACCGACTTTTGATGCAGCCATTCGCGTATGGATGCAGATAGAGGCCTTATCCATCCCCGTCGTTTCCGGTGTCAATGCCAACCATTTACCCATGCCGTCAGAATCGAATTTGGCGGCATAGATAGTGCCATTTTCCATTAAGTCGTCGGTATTTCCACCTTCGGCATAAACGCCATCTGATAAGTATCTGTAAAGGAATTCACCCCGCTCATCGTCGCCCATGTAAATGGCTATTCGACCATCAGAGTTAACAACAACTTCCGCATTTTCATGCTTGAAACGACCGAGGGCTGTACGTTTTTTTGGTTTTGATGTGGGGTTGTAAGGATCAACCTCCGTGATATAGCCGTGACGGTTTGACTCGTTAGGATCTTTGGCTACGTCAAAACGGTCGTCGACTTTCCACCAGCCATAACCACGATCATTTCCACTGACGCCATAGCGTTTTTTTGCTGCATCCTGCTCGTAGGAATCCCCATCAGTGGTGCCGAAGTAGCCGTTGAAATTCTCTTCACACGCCAGATAGGTGCCCCAAGGAGTTCTGCCGTTACCACAGTTGTTAAAGGTGCCGAGTGCAGTTACACCGTCTGGGTCAGCGTTGGTTTTCATCATGTCATGAGCGCGCGCTGGACCCGTGATGTCCATCGCCTCGTCAGGTGTAAAGCGGCGGTTATAAGGAGAATCCTTAACGATCTGCCAATTGCCATCGATTAGCTTCAATTCAACAGCGGTCAATCCATGAGCGTTTTTGCCTTTGTTGATATCGTCATCGGAGGCGTATTTTCCGTCAGGGTTGTTTCCCCACATGACAGATCTGTTGGTATATTCGTTGTTGACGATTAGAATTTGTCGACCATCTTTATCAGAAAAAATCGACATACCATCGTTGTTGTCACCAAAAGCGCGAGCCTGGCTTGCTGCGGTACCGCGCGTTGCGTGGTCAAATTCTGGAACATCAGAAAACATTGGGTCGCCCCATCGGGTTGCCACATGCCAGTTGTAGCCCTCTGGCACGATGATAGTGTCTTCTGTGCTTGCCGCAACCGCTGTGAATCCGAAACGGTTGTTGGACGCTTCTGCCGATATTGATGTCAGCGCAGTGGTTGTGAGTCCAAGCGTGGCTGCACCACCAAAGGCCAGTACTCCTTTCATGAAGCCTCGCCTTGAGAGGGCTTGTTCAACAATTGCGTCGAAATCGTTGTCGTCTGGCTTTGGGTTTATCGCCTCGTCATAATCATCGAATGACAGGTCATCCAGCTGGTCTTGAGATAGATTAAGTTTGTTGTCAATGTTCATTCCACTTTCCAAATAAGAGCCGAGTCAGGCACATTTGACTTGACGGCTATGGGTTGAGGTGTAGTGATTTGCGCCCCTAGCTACATCATCCGTTGCCTATATTTCAGAACAGTTAAATCTTGCTGATTAACTCAAGTATTGATTCGCTCAGCAGTTGAAAATAGGGTCAGGATTGTAGAATCGCATAGGGTGCTACCGGAATGCAATTTTCAGCGCTATTCCAAAATTATTATTTTCACTTGCGAAAATATTTTTTTATCGAGCCAGAAAGGTTTGAAATCTGATTGATCCTTTCCTGAATACAAAATCTCTGGTAAACAGGTGGCGGATTAAGTGGTTTTTTTACCACTTTTATATGGCGTCGGCATCAAAAAGAGTGAGCTGATACCCAGCAAGGGGACGCATCGCCTGTGGGAATAATTTGCCAGCCGTTCCCGCAACTGTTGTTCTAATTATCTTTCTCCGGGTTTAGCACAACGTCCCTAATGGCTTTAAAAAGCTGTCTGGCAGCCGCTGGTGGCTTGTCGATCTTGCGCTCAGCCAGAGCCTGGCGTTGCAAGTGACGAAATTGTTGTCGATCGGCTTCCAAGTATTGATCAAGAAAAACAGTGAGCGCTTGTTTCTCTGATTCACCGGCGATATCTCCCAGCATCCTGTCCCGCCAGTTTTCGATCATGTGCAGGCTTTTCGTATTGGCCCTGGCTGACTGGCGCAAAGCTTCCAACGCAGCATCAATGGGTGCTATATCGATATGGCGCATTTTCTTTGCCAGAAAACCCAGTTGGCGTTTGCGAGCACCATGCGCTTTTATTCTGTTTAACTCTTTGATTGCAGCAACAATATCTTCAGGAAGGGGAATATTCGCCAATTCACTTCCTCGTAGGTCCGCCAATCGAGCACCTAGGTCTCTGACAGCATCAGCTTCACGTTTTTTCTGGCTTCTACTTACCTCCTCCGGTCCTTCATGTTCATGGTTTGAGTTACGTCCAGGGGGTTTGACAGGCACCTCAGCAGCATCTTGGAGGACTTCTTGAGCCGTATCCTGGGCAGATTTATCGTTTGTAATTTTAGGAATATCGTCTATCATTTAATTAGGAGTTCTTACGTCAAAAGAGTTATTTTGATCTAGTGTGACAAATCTCTACAATAGTTACACTGAATCTGTTGTTTTTTGGCGACATTCACGGTCTAATGTTGGAAACTGAATACCTAGGAGAATTGCCCGTAAGGGTGAGCGTACACGATGGCAACTTCTGTATCCAAGCTGCTGATCATAGCCCCTTTCTTGGCGGCAAGCACGTGTGCCTGGGCATCAGACTCTAACCCAAAGAGTAGTCCTTTTGGGTTCAATGTGACAGAGCTGGACTCCATTCAATTTACGCGCTCAAAAGCAGACGCTTTAAACCTAAGTGGTGACGAAGTGCCAGCGCGCATTCAAAGGCAGTCTGCAACGCCTACACGGCAAACTGAATACTCCTTCAACCTCAAACCCAAACGGCCCGATTTTTCGAGTGCAGGTGCATACGGGCTGGGTCTGTTCAGTAATGCTGAATTTAAAGTCAACAGTCAATCGCTCAGTTTTGCTGGAATCAATCTGGCTGTTTCGGTCCCTAAAGATGGGTTGGAATACTCTGCTGGTCTCAAAATTGAGCAAGACGAAGCGGATGTCGGTGGCTCTGCTTATGTCAGTTCGAGCATGCTTGGCCTATCCTATGGACGGCTGGGTAAACTTTGGTACGGCGGTATCGATGTCAATCTAGAGCAGTTTGCAAACGGTTTTTACGGCAGTGAACAGCCTGACGTTCTTTCGCTAGACGTAACCACCGGCCGCAGGCTCGGTTTTACAGGCTTGTCCACTCATTCGCCGTTGTGGCTTTTGTCAGTTCAAGGCAATTTCGATATGGATGGCAGTGACATTCTTCGTGAAAATGACGTAGGTGGAGACTGGTACTTGAACCCGAGCTTATTCTGGCAACAGCCAGGATTTACTTTTTCCGCGCAAATGCAGGTACCTATTCAGTTTGAAACACTGAATGCCGAAGGTGAGCCTGATTATCGGTTGCGCGCTGTGTTTGAAAAGCAATTCAAGTAAAATTTTAACAAACCTGAATGTTTGTGATAACCAGCTGCCGCGCAAAATTTGGCAACTGTTATTTTTTGCCATTTGATGAGTCGAGCAGACTGTCGGATTCTGAAGGAAGCGATATGCCCAGTTGAATATCGTTGTCCATATTTTTCATGCGGATAAGGCTCAATCGAGCCACTAGCTCTCCTCGCTTGCGATGTTCTATTTTCACAGGCAGATAATCCAGCGACGGAGCAAACCAAGTGGTTGTCTCGCGGCTGCCACCAGTAGCGCTGCGATTTATAACACGCACTGTCTCAATATTTCCCAGGCGAGTCTTCAGCTTTTCTGGGCCGGTGTAAACAAATTCCACCGCTTTGATTCTTCCTGTGTCAAAAATGGGTAGTTCTGTGTTTTGAAAATCGTGACGCAGTGCGTTCATGATCAACAATGTGACCGTCAGGCGATCCAGTATCGGATCAGTGAACGACTCTGTCACATTGTTTCCCCGATAAGTGTGTTCAATAGTTCTGCTGTCCCAGTCGAACATTGCATCTACTGCTCGTCGTCTTTCCTTGTCTTGCCTGAAACGATAAGTTTGCGGTTGTAATTCTGCTACATCGTTGTTCGTGAACACCTTAAAGGTGCTGATCTCAGAAATATTGCCTTTGCCAGCGAGTTTGAACACCCCTCGGGGTTGTGTCGTCAGGCTGTAGTGCCAAAGTTTGTCCTTTTTTTCCAGCAAAAGTGAAGCGGTGCCAGCGGTTATCAGATTATTTCCAACTTCAAATTCCACTTCGAAAGGCGACAGATCTCCTGGTTGAATGGATTGAGCAAAAACACCAGAATTACCAAAACAAATTAGCAACAACGCCCATCCTATGCATTGAGTTGCGAATAGTTTTCTGCGCTTCACGTTGTGACAATCAACTGATTGCGTAAACGAGCTACTCATGACGCGATTCCTGTTTGTGTACTACCAGAATAGTTGATTCGTGGTTCAACGTAGCATGCAATGTAACATTGCTTTAAAAATTCCGACTCAAACACCTTGTTACGATGTGTGAACCTCACACCTGCCGGTGCAAATTCTTTGAATTCAGGCAAATCTGCAATGCATTTATATAAAGTTCGTGTTCCTGATCCAGCACTCGTTTGCCCAGTGTCTCTGGAGTATCTTCACGCAAGATTGGCACCCTCGCTTGAGTTATAACTGGTCCAGCGTCCAGTTCGGGTGTTACAACGTGCACGCTGGCACCAGCCTCGGCATCGCCTGCCTCAATAGCCCTGCGATGTGTATCCAAGCCTGGGTGGCGGGGTAGTAGAGAGGGGTGAATATTGAGTATTCGCCCTGACCATTGATTGACGAATACGGGGGTGAGGATACGCATAAAGCCGGCGAGGACAATCCACTGGGGTTCTAACGCCAATAGTTCATGGTGCATGGCTTGGTCGAAGGCTGCACGGCTTGTAAATGTGGTGTGGTCAATAATGGCAGTGCTTAGCCCAAGATTAGCGGCTGATTCGATTCCTGCAGCATCTGGTCGATTACTGATCACTAGTCCTACGCGTGCGTTCAATCTGTCATCAAAGCAGGCGTTGGCCAATGCCAGCATGTTGGAACCTCGGCCGGAGATCAAAATTGCAAGAGTAGGCGCCTTTTTTTGAGGTTTGTTAGTCAACGCCATGGTATTGAACAACAGGTTTTCCTGGAACCTCAGCAATTGAGCCAGCAATCCAGGCTTGCTCTCCCGATTCTTCTAAGGTGCTAATTATGGCTTTGGCTCGTGCTGCGTCTGCAAGGAGGATCATGCCTATCCCACAATTGAACGTTTTAAGCATCTCTTCACTGCTGATATTGCCTGTCGTCTGTAGCCACTGAAAAATTTCAGGCATCGTCCAGCTTTTAAGATCTATGGCAGCAACAGTGTCTTTTGGCATGACTCTGGGGATGTTTTCTGTCAAGCCTCCACCGGTGATGTGAGCAATCGCGTGTATCGGGTGTTTGGATAGAACAGTAGCTATCGATTTTGCGTAGATTTTTGTAGGCGCAAGTAACGTCTCGCCGAGAGTGCGCTCATCGGTCAGTGTGTCCGGGCGGCCTGTTAGGTTGTGACCTTCGATCACTTTTCGAATTAGGGAATACCCGTTGGAGTGAGGTCCGGACGATGCCAAAGCGATCAATACGTCACCGGCGGCGACCAGGGAGCCATCAATGATTTTCGCTTTTTCGACTACACCAACCGCAAAGCCTGCTAGATCGTAGTCGTCGCCCGAATAGATGCCAGGCATTTCAGCTGTTTCTCCACCCAATAGCGCCGCTCCAGACTGAACACAACCTTCAGCAATTCCACTGATGATGCTGTGTGCCTGTTTAACATCCAGTTTGCCAGTTGCCAGATAGTCGAGAAACCATAGTGGTTCAGCGCCACACACGATAATGTCGTTTACACACATGGCGACCAGGTCGATGCCAATTGTATCGTGGATCCCCAGCTCAATTGCTAGTCTTAACTTGGTGCCAACGCCATCGGCTCCAGAGACCATGACAGGCTGCTGGTATCGGTCGACTGGGAGTTCGAACATGCCACCGAAACCACCAATTCCACCCAAAATGCCTGGACGTTTAGTCCTGGCAACCAGGGGTTTTATTTTTTGGACAAGTTCGTTGCCGGCGTTAATATCAACACCTGCATCGGCATAGGTCAGTGAAGCGGATGCTCCGAGCGGTTTATTATTCATGGGCGTTGGAGAGGAAATGCACACCGAGAGGAAAGCTTTGGAGGTTATCAATGATACGCTTAATGCATAGGTGATGTTTGCGTGTAGCACACTAGGCGATCATGAAAATTTTGAAAAGTACAAACTCCGATAGACAAGACCATCCGGCGGCTGCGCAATTGTTGCTTATGCTCTGGATTCTTGTGATCAGTGTATCGATGGGTACCAGTTTTGCGCACGCGCAGGCAGATGCTTACAGCGTTGAAGTTGCTGTGGCTGACCGCAGTGTTGACGAACAAAATGCAGCGTATCTTGTCGCGTTTCGTCGAGTACTTTTGAATAACAGTGGGGACAAGACCCTTCTCAACCGAGACGAGATCCGCAAAGGGCTCAGTAGCGCGAAGAATTTTGTCATAGCGTTTACGTACCGCACGCCTTCGCCAGGAACCGTGATATCCAGTGACACGCCCATAACGCAGCTGGTTAGCAAGAGTGGGGAAGCCACTCAATTAATGATGGTGATGTTCGATCGTACGTTGGTCCGGCGGCTTATCGACACCACTGCTGGTGCGGTGGTCGAAGCGGATCTTCCAGTGCCTATCGCCAGCCAGAGTAAATCTGCGTTGGTTTGGTTGCTTATTCAGGATGCAGGGCGCGACATAAGGATAAGCGATTCTGAGGCGCTCAATGTCCAGGCGCGAGCGCTTGAAATTGCAGGTGCTAAGGGCATGTCCCTGGTATTTCCGACCGGCGATGTAGCTGACCGATCTGCGCTCACTACTGATGACCTACTCACTATGGATAGCGAAGTTGTGCAGCTAGCATCAGAACGCTACGAGCAGAGCACAATATTAACCGGTAGCTTACGTAGAAGTAGTAGTCAAGGGTGGCGTGGGCAATGGCTTAAGTTGTCAGAAGACGAAAAAACAGAAGCAGGGTTTGATTCTGCCAGCCTGGATGAGGCTCTACAACAAGGCATATCCTTGCTGGTGGGTGCTATCGACACCAACTACCGTTACGGCGGGCCTGCCGCTTCCGGCACCGAGGGGCTTGTCTGGGTCGGTTCAGTTGATTCATTAGAAGATTATGCCTCTGTGATGCGTTTTTTCGAAGAAATACCCAATGTGGGCACGGTCTACCCAAAGGAAATCGGAGAAACAACTATGGTGTTTGCTGTACTGCCTCGGGCTGCTCTTAGAGATATTGAAAATGCAGCGGCCACCCAAAGCTGGATTAGGCGCACTTTGCCCTCTATGGGAGACGCCACTGATGGATTAGCAGGTAGTGCCGATCTTGCGCTGGAATTGGATCAATAGGGTCAATCAGCAGTCATGCATCCTCAAATGACACTTGCGCTGGACACAGCGCCTGCCACTTCTTTTAGCAGTTTTCATATCGACGCAGATACTGCAGTGGTAAGAGATACAGTTCAAGCGTTTGCTCAAGGCGCGTTGAGTGACGTACAAATCTACTTATGGGGTGATACGGGTACTGGCAAGTCACATCTGATTTCCGCAGCCTGTCAGGCGGTTAGTCATCGCGGTTACCGAGTCGCCTACGTGCCAGGTGAAATGCTCAACCACCGAGGTGCTTTGGATGGAATGGAGCAAGTCGATTTACTGTGCATTGATGATTTGCAAAGAATTGATCGGGCGTCTGAGGTGGATTTATTTCACTGCATCAACCGTTGCAGAGAATTGGATACAAGGCTTATCATTGCCTCAGACAGAGCGCCGGGTGAGTTAGGATTACGATTGAAAGACCTGCAGACACGGCTCGGGTGGGGATTGGTTTTTCAGATGCGATACCTTAGTGATGACGGCCTTCGTGATGCGTTTCGTCAAGAAATTGAGAACAGATCGTTAGAGGCCAGTGACGAGGTTCTTGGATATGTCTTTAGACGATTTCCACGGCGTATGTCAGCTCTCAAACAGCTTGTGGACACACTGGATGAGATTTCGCTAAGCGAGCAAAGACGCATCACCATTCCATTTATAAAAACAGTGTTTGGTGAGGCCGAAAGAATGGCCTTGTCAGAACAAGCTAGGTAAAAGCCGCAGCACAGTCACTCTGATGTTGAGATATCTGTGGCGTTTGGATCATCGGTTTCAATTGGCTTTAGTTGCTCTAGTGGGGTGGGTGTGTAGCGGGAGTACATGCTACTGCCAACCATTAAAAGAAGACTCAATATCACCATCAGCATGCCCAGAAATTGCTCTAGAGTCTGATGGTAGTACCAGACATCAACACCAATAATAAAATACAGCATGCTTAAAAAACCGACCCACTGATGTGTGTATCGACGCGCATGTATGATGCCTCGTAATGGGAAAAGTAAAGGAATGGACAAACCGGCAAGTACCAGCGATCGCGGAACCTGTGTCGTGGGTGCTAGCCAGGTGAACCAGTTGACAATTAACAGTAATAAACCAAAGTAGCCAACAAGGGTTAGCTTACGCCCGATTGCTGCGTGGCGAGGTGATTCGAATCTGGGTTTACGGTTTTTCTTGGCCATGTCTATTTAGTTGCTGGTAGAGCTTGATAATAAGGCTTTGGCTATTGAGGCTACGCGACTTCCAATTGCTCTGCATAACGCTGATTCATTATCATCGATAACAGCCTTACCGTCTTCACCAGCTACATGGCTGGCGCCGTAGGGTGTGCCCCCGGTTTTGGTCTGCATGAGCTCAGGGTTGGAGTAGGGAAGCCCGCAGATGAGCATGCCATGGTGCAGTAGTGGGATCATCATGGTCAGTAGTGTGCTTTCCTGCCCCCCATGCATGCTGCCCGTAGAGGTAAAAACTGCTGCTGGTTTCCCACTCAGAGCTGCAGCAAACCATTGCCCTGTGGACTGATCCAGGAAATGTTTCAGTGAACCGGACATATTTCCGAAATGTGTAGGGCTGCCCATGATGAATCCATCGCATTCCGAAAGGTCGGCAGTTGATGCATGTGGGGCGCCGGTTTTTGGAATTTCAGGAAGTCGTGCTGAGGTGCGAACGCCCACTTTGGGTACGGATCGAAGAACTGCCTGGCATCCCGGTATGGACTCAACACCTCGGCCGATGAGCTGAGCCATTCGATAGGTATTACCTGAATTGGTGTCGTACACAATCAGGATTTTGAATGTGGACTTGGACGGGCGTTGCTGCGATGGCGAGTGAGTGTTAAAAGCTGTCATAGATGCCGGGGTGCGTTACGATGCTGTGTTACCTAACGAGTGTGTCACATCTTGCCTTTTAGCTGAGCAGATGAGGGTCGCTTGTGACATGTTTGCATACGGGTTCTTTGGTTTGAGTCGCTAGATATATTACATACGTAACCTTAGCAATACTGTGCTTACAGAAAACGGAAAACGATTCGCTAATCTGACTACTGGAAAGCTTGAGCTAGAGGCAATTCTTGATGGATTGCTGCTGGACGGTCTGATTGAAGAATCCAACAGTTCGTTGCTTCGTTCTTTAGCCAGTTCGAAGTCATCGAAGCACAGTGCGAGTCCGCTTGAGCGAATAGCTGCGGGCGGTTGGGTGAATGCGCGGAACCCGAAAGAGAAGATTGATCTTGATTTTCTCAGTCAGTGGCTTTCTAAGAAAGTGAACTTACCTTGGAAACGCATAGATCCCTTGCAGATCGACGTTCCTGCAGTAACTGCTGTGACATCACATGCCTATGCCAGTCGCTTCAATGTTATTTGCATAGAAGCCACTGCCGATTACGTGGTTTTTGGTACTGCTGAACCCTACTACGATGAGTGGCAGCGTGAGTTACAACGAGTCTTGCAAAAAGAGATTCGTTTGGTTGTGTGCAATCCTAATGACATAACCCGTTACTTGTCAGAGCTATACTCGGTGTCCAAATCGATATTGGGTGCTGATAAAGAATGGAATTATCAGTCCAACGCGGTACAAAATCTTGAACAGCTCATGCAGCTTGGCAAGACTGGCAAGCTTGAAGCCAACGACAGTCATGTCGTAAGCATCGTTGATTGGTTGCTGCAATATGCCTTTGAACAAAGAGCTAGCGATATTCATCTTGAGCCACGTCGGGATACAGGTGCTGTGCGGTTTCGTATCGATGGCTTAATGCAACAGGTTTATGACATGCCTGCAGGCGTCATGGCAGCTGTCACTAGTCGATTAAAAATACTGGGCAGACTCGATGTTGCTGAGAAGAGACGGCCTCAAGACGGTCGTCTAAAGACGCGTAATGCTGAGGGCAAAGAGGTGGAACTTAGAATATCCACAATGCCAACTGCATTTGGTGAAAAAATGGTGATGCGAATTTTCGATCCGGAAGTGCTGCTCAAGGATCAGACGCAACTAGGATTCGATGCGCGTGAAGCGAACATCTGGAACAACATGATCCAGCAGCCCAATGGAATTTTACTGGTCACTGGCCCTACGGGGTCTGGGAAAACAACAACGCTTTACAGTTCACTGCAGATGCTGGCAACGCCAGAAGTGAATGTGTGCACCATTGAAGATCCCATTGAATTGGTTGTGCCCGCCTTTAATCAAATGCAGGTGCAGCACAACATTGATCTGGATTTCGCCTCAGGCGTCAGAACGTTGCTAAGACAGGATCCAGACATCATTATGGTCGGTGAGATCCGTGATTTGGAAACGGCCCAAATGGCTGTCCAGGCAGCACTTACCGGTCACCTTGTACTATCTACCTTGCATACCAACGATGCTGCGTCCGCTGTCTTAAGGTTACTCGAGCTTGGTGTTCCGTATTATCTCATTCGTTCAACGCTTATAGGAGTAGTGGCACAGCGTCTAATACGAACGTATTGTCCTTCTTGTTCAGTTGAATGTGATATGGATGTAGAGCGGTGGAATTCGTTGATGTCTCCGTGGAAATCTCAGGCGCCAGCAAGGATGCGTAAACCCGAAGGTTGTCTTGAGTGTCGGAACACTGGATTTCGAGGGCGAGCAGGCATCTATGAACTATTACAAATGACTCCTGAAGTCAAAAAAATGATCACGCCGGATGTTTCGATTGAAAAGCTGCGCAGACAAGCCTATAAGGATGGGATGCGACCTATGCGGGTAAGTGGCTTGGCGAAGGTGTTGCAAGGTAAAACCAGCTTTGAAGAGATATTGAAGGTTACGCCTGCACCACTTATGCATTAGTTTTCTTGTCTGCGCTGATGTCTCGTGCAGAATTGTTTTCTAGCTACAAGCAACATAGATAAATCGAGTTAAGTTGATAATGCGGCACCCATGGTAAATCTTGTTGTCGATTGTCTTATAGGTCTAACCTCACTGGATCGGTTAAAGGGCGTATGGAAGACGCTTGAGCGTGCAGACACTTTGTGCACGCCGTTTAGCAGCTGGGCTTGGGCTGTTAGCTGGTGGCGTGAGTTTGGACTGTCTGCAGGCAAGCTTAGAATTGTCATTGTCAGAAATGGTAAAGAGGTCGTTGGTATCTGCCCGCTCTACTGCCAAACGACTGAGCACTTCGGTGTTTTATCGGTGACGACACTGGCGCTTTTGGGGGCTGTCCCGGGCGTTCAATCGACTCATCCGGGAGTCATAGCTCATCCTCGGTTCCGCAGGCTTAGCGAAATTGCTGTCATGGAGCATCTGCCGAAACTAAAAGGCTGGGACACGCTGGATCTTGAAGGTATCGATGTGGATTCGAGTTTTGCAGTACTCGCACGCAAACGCCTTAAGAGGCAACGTGGAGTTGTCGCTGAGGAAATTGTCAATAAGATTGATCAGGCGAGTCTTCCGCGCAGTTGGGATGAATATTGTGCAGTGGATGACGGGCAACGAGCGACGGAGCTTACGCGGTTACACAAAATGTTGACGGCTGTTGGTTCTCGTGCAGGCCCCTGTTCAGAATTCTGCGAATTATCTATCTGTTCGACACGTCAGGACTTGAACGAATCACTAGACACTTTCTGTTTGCTAAACCAGCGGATAACTGAAAAAGGAAAAAAAACACAAGGCAGTGGTGCTGCTCAGGAACGTTTTTTTAAGAGCATAGTGTCAGAGTTCTTTTTAGCCGATATGCTGTGGCAACTGACTTTACAAATCGATGGAAAAATAGTGGGGATCCAACACTATTTTATCTGGCGTGGAGATTTGCTGTTGTTCCAGGGCGCTTATGCACCAGATCTGGAACCATTAGATGTAGCTAAATTCATGCTGGCGTATGCTATTGAAAGAGGCATGGAGCAAGCATTCAGACGGGTGAGAAACCACTCATTGCCTGCGGATTTTGCTGCCCCTTTTGTTAAAGAGTATGCATCTGTTTCACACTTGCGATTTACGCCCTCTGCTGCTGGCCGGGTAGTTGAAAAAATGCTTAAAATTCTTAATAAAGTCTAATATTTAGAACTAAGAGTTGGATTTGCGACTCAATCGGCATTAATGCAAAAGACGCCACCCTTATACTCGTCCCACGTTGTTTCAACTTTAATTGAAAGAGTGCTACTTACGTCAAGAACTGGACCGTTACTTATTAGATTCTGTGTAAATGTGAGCACCGTCCATCTTTCTTAGGTCGTGAGTTTATAAACTCGGGGCTAAGAAATTGATGTCGCTGCCAAATTTGTATAGACCCTTAGGTTTCGCAAAATTGCCAGTATTCTGTTAAAGACGAAGAGTACCATGGAGATACGGGATGTTAGAAAACCCAAGTCAGAATGACAATGAAGTAATCGCGTTAGATGATCTTTTTGAGCGAGCTAATGATGTTGTTGCAACATCTGTTATTGGCAGACCTCGTCGAGGCTCTGGCTATATTCCTAAGATTGATGCCAAGATTCGCTTGAATAGAGAAGTGATGGATTGGTTGAAATCTAAAGGTCCTCGCCATTACAGTCGTATTAACGGTTTGTTAACTGCATTGATGGAAGCAGAGCGCAAGCAAGATACTACTGTTAGTGTTGATGAGTTAAGCCGGTAGTTTTCGTATAAACACACGGTCTGAGTTATCCAGGCCGTGTGAGTGCAACTTTAGAATCTTTTGTATTGCATCCGCATTGCATCCGCATTGCATCCGCATTGCATCCGCATTGCATCGTTAAGCGTGTATTTGAAGTGAAGTGAGTTTTAACGCGCTGATTCTCTAATGAAGCTGCCATCGTTAAGTTCACGAAGAGCCTGCTTAATCTCTTCGTGTGTGTTCATAACGATAGGTCCGTGCCAGGCTACTGGTTCATTTAGAGCTTTGCCTGAACACAGTAGAAAGCGCACTGGCTCATCACGCGTTTCAACAACGATCTCGTCGCCGGTGTCGAAAAGTATTAGCGTCCGATTGCCGCTTTTGTCGCGTAGGTAAATTTCCTCACCATTGATTTCCTTTTCCAATTGGATGCCAATAGGAACTGAGGAATTTTTAAATGTGGCACTGCCACTGAAGACATAAGCAAATGCGTTTCTGTATGCATCTATAGGAATGACCTTTCTGGTATTCGCTGGAACGCTCACATCCAGATATTGTGGGTCTGCGGCGATACCGTTTATAGGCCCGAATTTGCCTCGCCAACTGCCAGCAACAACTCGTATGACGGACCCATCGTTATCCTGTAATTCTGTTACGTCTGTGCCTGCGATGTCCTGATATCGAGGGGAGCACATCTTCATCGACGAGGGCAGGTTGGCCCATAACTGAAAACCGTGCATTCGACCCCGAGCATCGCCCTTAGGCATTTCTTGATGAAGGATGCCGCTGCCGGCTGTCATCCATTGCACGCTGCCTGGGCCGAGTTCGCCTGTATTGCCAAGACTATCAGCGTGCTCAACAGAACCTGCCAATACATAGGTGATCGTTTCGATGCCGCGATGTGGGTGCCATGGAAAGCCTGCAGCATATTTACTGGGATCGTCGTTCCTAAAGTCGTCCATCATCAGGAATGGATCAGTTTGAGAAGTATCGCCGAACCCGAACACTCTATGTAAGTGAACACCCGCACCTTCCGTTGTCGGTTTGGCAATGGATTCAGATTTAACAGATCGAATGGACATCGTAAACCCTCTGACTTCGTTGAGCGAAAGATACTCCTTGCTACGATTAATTTCTATACACTCTTCTCATAAAAGTAGTGTCGGATTCACATTAAGGTTTTGTACATTATGGCCGTGATCTCTTTCTTGAGAGTTCTACGATGCATTGGTCAGGTGCCGCATTGCATACTAGATGGTTGCTTTTAACAGGTAATTTCTCAGGATTCGTTTGTGCAAAAAGCGCTAAGGTGACGCGATCGAAATCCATCTTACCGAGCATGAGTAGATTTATGTGGAGACCAATAATGCCTAGTTCTGATCAAGCGAGGACAGTAGTCTGGGTGTGTGTGCTACTGATTACTGCTGCTGTATCAGGGGAAACATATGCGCAGGAAAAGGTTGAGCCGGGAAAATCAAAGGGCTGGGAAGTGAGCGTTGGCGTGGGCTTCCTAAGCACACCGAATTACACGGGAGACGATGACACTCAGATCCTACTTATACCGAATGTGCGTTCAACGGACGGTGAGCATTGGGCGATCTCATATCGTGAAGGTGTGCAATACACGATCAATCCGCGGAAAAGTTGGCAATGGGGCCTGGCGCTCACACCGTCTTTAGGACGTGATTCTGATGGAGAAAGTCCATTTCGCATTAGTGGCGATGGCACCGATGATTTAAACGGTCTTGGCGATATGGACTCAGCAGTAGCGCTAAGAGTATTTACTCAGTACAAAGCCTCAGACTGGTCACTAGATGCTGAAGCACAGCGAACATTCAACAGCGACGCTCTAAGCACTTTCTCCATAGGACTCCGACGATCGGGAAAGATAAAAACACAGGGCCCTCCATTGATTCTTTCTGGTGGGATCACCATCAGGGCAGGAAATGAAAATACACTTGAGTCCCTGGTTGGGATCACGGCCGAACAATCTGTATTAAGTAATCTGGCGCCTTATAGTCCAAATGCAGGTGTTATAGGTGTGGGAATAAATGGAACAGTAGTTCTGCCGCTGAGCCAATCTTTAAGAATTATAACCACACTATCTATTGAGCAGCTTGGCAGCGAATTGGAGGGCTCATCGCTTGTCACTGAGCGCGGCGATAAGCAGCAGGTGACCGCCGGTGTTTTCTTTTCCTATCGGCTTGGTGCGAATCTTACGCGGCGCTAGTGGGTGGACTATTTGTAGTCCGATGGCTACCCATACTTAGATAACTATCAAGGCTATCTAAACGCAGGCTTAATCGCATCAAGCATCTCGGTAGCTAAAATAAGTTTTTGCTCACGAGACTGTCCTTTTCCAATAGGGCCATCAACAAAAAGATTGGCAAGACCGTGCACCGATGACCACGCCAGAAGTTCTTCAGGGCTTAGCGAGTCAGGATCAATATCTACAATGGTATTGACGAACCCACCCTTCAAGTGGGTGCTGAGCAAATCTGCAGCAGCGAGATAATTTTCACTATTGGTGTAAATCGTCTCCTCGTTCCACATAGCTCTAAAGAACGCCGGTTTATCAATTGCAAACTTGATGTACGCTAAGCCTACGGCCAATAATGCATCATCGTTCTCTTTTTTCGCCTTTGTGGTGGCTGCGGACAACGCATCCGATAGCTGTAGCAAAGCACGAGTGGCGAACGCCGTCATTAAATCTCGTTTGTCGGAATAGTGTCTGAATGCGGAAGAGGGCGATACACCGATTTTTTTCGCACAGGCGCGTAACGTTACAGCTTCCAGTCCAAACTGAGTAGCAATTTGATCCACTGAGTCCAGCAGTGAATCTGCAAGATTTCCGTGGTGGTAGGCACCTTTTTCTTTCTTCATAGACTCTTTCATATGGCCTATTCTACTGAGTAATGTGATCAGTGTTCACTTATTTTTCGAAACCACTTGATTTTTACCCAATCTATCCGTTATATTATGTGAACAGTGTTTACATGTCTCGGTTGATTAGAAGCAAGCTGGGCTAAATTCAGAACACTGTGGCAGTCAAAGCGCTTCTCATTGTGTGTAGGTAAAGAGGTTTCAAATGTCATCATCACAAACGAATACAGTTGGGCAGCAAGCGTACAAGTCGTGGTCGCGTTGCGGTAACATTATGGGTAAAAATGCGCGTTGGTCCGGCATTAACATCGCTGCCATGGTATTGGGTTTCGTATTATTCTGGCCCGTTGGTCTTGTCGTTTTGTACTGGATCATGTCTGGAAGAGAGGTGCAGGAATTGCCCGGAGCCATTCGCGAGCAATGGTCTCGCATGTTTGGCAACAGTTCAGAGTTCGCTGGGGCGGAAGACAATGTGATCTTCAATGAATACCAACAGACTCAATATGACAGAATTCGTGAGATCAAGGAAGAAATCAAAACCCGATCAGGTCGATTTGGAGAATTCAGAATGAATGCCAAGCGTCGAGCAGATCAGGACGAATTCAATAGTTTCATGTCTGGTGGACCGTATTCGAACTCCACAGACAGCACTAGCACTTAGGTCGTGCCTCGCGTCATGCAGCACTTTAAAGCGTTAGATAGCCGGGTGTGGTGTCGTACCGTTGGCACAAGGTTGGAAACGATGAACAATGGGTGGTTAAGTGTTGTAACCACCCATGTTCTGCAGTTCGACTCAACTATGGATATAACTTTGTAAGTACGTCTGATCTTTTAATCAGCGAAGCTTCGCTATCGCGTCTGCCGCGGTATTCAATATCACCGCTAGCGAGTAACTTGTCGCTGACGACAAAGCGATGCGGTATACCGATGAGTTCCATATCGGTAAACATGGCACCAGGCCGTAAGGGTCGGTCATCAAGCAACACATCAATACCAGCTTCCTTTAACTCTATATAAAGAGCTTCTGCAGCTTCCTTCACCGCATCTGATTTCACCATATTGACCGGGCAGATTACGGCTTGAAACGGTGCAATCGCTTCAGGCCAGATAATGCCTCGTGCATCGTTGTTCTGTTCAATAGCAGCCGCCGCGACCCGAGTTACACCAATGCCGTAACAACCCATCATCATGGCTTGTGGTTTACCATTTTCATCGAGAACTGTTGCACCCATGGACTCGCTGTAGGCACTGCCTAGTTGGAATATATGACCCACTTCTATACCGCGAACAATTTTAAGAGTGCCGCTCCCCATCGGATTTAGATCACCTTCAACCACGTTGCGAAGATCGCGAACCAATGGTTCAGGTAGGTCGCGTCCCCAATTAACACCGGTAATATGTTTTCCATTTTCATTGGCGCCACACACGAAATCACTCATCGTTGCGGCATCTGCATCAGCAATGACGGGTATGTCCAGACCCACAGGGCCAATGGATCCGGCTTCGCACTTGGCAACGGCCAGAATGTCAGCAGCATCTGCCATGGTTAGGGGGGAGGCGACTTCTGGTAAGTGCTCTGCCTTCACTTCATTCAACTGGTGGTCACCGCGCAGCACCAGAGCGACGACAGCAGCCCCGTCATTAGAGGTATCACCTTTAACCAGTAGAGTTTTCAGGCAGTGAGAATCTTCGATACCCAGCTGTTCGCTGAGCTCGGCGATAGTGTGAACTCGAGGTGTTTCCACAGCCGCCATTTCGGAGCTGGCAGCGCGTCGAGTTGTTTGGCAGACAACAGCTGCTTTTTCGATATTAGCGGCATACGCACCTTCGGTTGCATAAACAACTGCATCTTCACCGCTATCGGCCAGTACATGAAACTCGCGTGACTGAGCACCACCAATACTGCCACTGTCTGCTTCTACAGGCCGATAATCCAGGCCCATGCGATCAAAAATATTACAGTAGGCGGTATGCATCTGATCAAAAACCTGCTGCAGAGATTCTTCACCCAGGCTAAACGAGTAGGCATCTTTCATAATGAATTCGCGCGATCGCATCACGCCAAACCGTGGACGAACTTCATCGCGAACCTTCATCTGAATCTGGTAAAAATTCAGGGGTAGTTGCTTGTAGCTTTTGATTTCACGGCGAGCGATATCAGTGATCACTTCTTCGTGTGTAGGGCCCAAGCAATAGTCTCTGCCGTGACGATCTTTGATGCGCAGTAGTTCAGGCCCAAACTTCTCCCAGCGACCGGACTCTTCCCACAAATCTGAGGGTTGAATGGACGGCATTAAAAGCTCTACAGCACCCGCATTGTTCATTTCTTCTCGAACAATGGCTTCTATTTTCCGCACAACACGCAAACCCAGAGGCATGAGTGTGTACAGCCCTGATCCGAGTCTGCGAATAAACCCTGCCCTGAGCATGAGCTGATGGCTGACTATCTCAGCATCGTTCGGGGTTTCTTTAGTGGTTCGTATATGAAACTGACTGGCGCGCATGCCTGTTTTTCCGGTGATCTCAGTTGCAGTATAGCGAGCTGTGGCGAGTGTTTGTAACACCATTTAAATACAAACCCGCTGACCATCGTTGCTCGGTATCATAGGGTGATGAGCCAGCTAACTAACAGCGTCGCCAAGTCCTATGTCTGATCGCCGGCTAAAGGTGTTTCACACGGTGGCAGGCGTGCTCAGTTTCACGCGTGCAGCCGAGCTGCTGCACATGACTCAGCCTGCTGTGACACATCAGATTCGCCAGTTGGAAGACGAATTCAACGCAAGACTCTTTGATCGCACTAATAATCGAATTAGTCTCACAGCCGCTGGTGAGCAGGTGTTGCAATTTTCTACCCAAATTCTAAGCCTGTACGACGACATGCAAGAGTCTGTCAAAGCTTTGACGGGTGATCGCACTGGACTGGTTACTATTGGAGCCAGCACAACCATTGCTGAATATATGTTGCCTGGACTGCTCGGCGACTTTCGGCAGCGTTTTCCCGAGGTTCAGATAAGGTTACGAGTCGCAAACACCGAGGCCGTGGTTGCTATGGTGGCCGACAATTCCATCGATTTGGGCGTGGTAGAGGGTGAAGTCGATAATCAACTTCTTAAGGTTGAGCGTTGCCAGCAGGATGAATTGCAGGTGATTTTTCCGCCAGGGCATCCTTTAGGCGAGTATTCCTCAGTCAAGCCAATCGATCTGATGCTCTATCCATTTATTCACCGGGAAGACGGTTCTGGAACACGTAGCGTCATTGAGCGCTATTTTGTAGACGTTGGAGTTGATGAAAATGCGATTAACTGTCCGTTTGAGCTCGGTAGTACTGAGGCTATCAAAGGGGCTGTACAGGCAGGTGTGGGAGTTACTATTGTCTCCCGGGCGACGTTAAGCAAAGAATTGGCACTGGGGCAGTTGGTTGCGCTGCCACTTGACCCGCCACTGATGAGATCATTTTATTTTGTGCGGCAACGGCAGAAATTTCGTACCCATCTCATGGATGAGCTGTTTGAATTTGCACGCACGTATTTTAACCGCGTGGGCATATGATTTGTGATATTTATAACCAAGTGATTGTGCGTTTATCCTGATGCACCGCCATTTGGCTCTTTGACAGAGCGTGCACTGATCTTGCAATTGGTTAAGTCTTCCCTGACGTAATCTTAAAGTAGGGTATTCAGTAGGGCCCAGTGTCATACTGTCAGATTCGAGGTGTATAGTGCCTTTCGTTCAATTTCAAATGCTACTGTGGAGTCGTCTCGGCGATGTATGACATCATCCGTGACTGGTATACCCGAAATTTCTCGGATCCCCAGGCGGTTATTCTTGCGTTCTTGCTACTGGTGGTGTTTGGTCTCGTCTGGCTCGTCGGCGGTATCATGACGCCTGTGCTGGTGTCGCTCATGCTGGCCTATTTGCTAGAAGGTATTGTGTCTGGCATGGAGAGATGGCGTGTGCATCGCACGATAGCATCCGTTTTTGTGCTGCTACTAATCGTGTTGATTTCCGCAGTGGTTTTGTTCGGGTTGGTGCCTGTGTTATCCAAGCAGCTAACCGACGTCATACGCGAACTTCCAGACATTATTCAAAATATCCAGGAGCAACTGCTGCGGCTGCCGCAGTCCTACCCTGATATTTTCACTGCTGCCCAGGTGAACGACCTCATCAACAGTTTACGCAATGAGCTTGCATCGTTTACTCAAAGTGTCCTGGAGTTTTCGTTGGCACGCCTTGGAACACTGGTAATGATTGCGGTGTACGTGGTGCTGGTGCCCATCATGATATTTTTCACGCTTAAGGATAAAGACAAGCTGCTAACGTTTGCTCGCACATTTGTCCCCAAACGTAGTGAGCTAACGTTTCAGGTATGGCGTGAAGTAGATGCAAAAATCGCCAACTACATTCGTGGGAAATTTGTTGAAGTTCTGATCGTCTGGGCTGTGACCTACATCCTGTTTGCCGTTATGGGATTGAACTACTCATTGCTTCTGAGTTTCCTAGTTGGCCTGTCCGTGATCATCCCTTATGTCGGAGCAGTGGTTGTAACGGTGCCTATTGCGCTAATCGGTTTTTTCCAATGGGGCTTTGTGCCAAAGCTTGGCTATTTGTTGCTGGCTTATCAGGTTGTGCAGATATTGGATGGTAACGTGCTAGTGCCGCTGCTTTTTTCAGAAGTGGTAAACTTGCACCCCCTTGCAATCATTACCGCAGTGTTGTTTTTTGGCGGATTATTTGGACTATGGGGCGTGTTTTTTGCAATTCCCCTAGCCGCTCTGGTTCAGGCTGTCATGAACGCCTGGCCAAGAGCCCGAGAACATCTACCTCACAAAGACTGAACAGCACTCAGCACCTCATCCACGTGGCCAGGTACTTTTACCTTTAGCCAGGATTTACGCAGAATTCCGGAAGCGTCAATCAGGAAGGTGCTGCGTTCAATACCCAGAAATTCCTTGCCATACATCTTTTTCAGTTTGATCACGTCGTAAGCTCTGCAAACTGCTCCGTCCTCATCTGATAGCAATTCAAATGGCATGTCTTGCTTGGCCTTGAATGTCTCATGACTCTCTATTGAGTCCTGGGATATACCCAGTACCACAGCTGAAGCCTTGTTGAAATCAACGATTGAGTCCCGGAAGTTCTGACTTTCGGTGGTGCAACCTGGGGTTGCATCACGTGGGTAGAAGAACAGAACAACGCACTTGCCTGCTAATCCTTCCAGGCTAATAGTTTGCTCGCCAGTCGCTGGTAAATTGAAGATGGGTGCGGGCTGATCGATTTCGGGGCTGCTCATGGGGATACTCGAACCCTAACGGGTGTCAGTTCAATTGGGCGTTGGCGTGCAGTATAACCATCCAGCACACTGATCAGCAGGCACAATTTTCATTTGGATGGACTACGAGTGGCCCACAGGTATCGATTCTGGTTGAGAAAGCGCTCTACCGTTAGTACCATGGAGGAGATAACCGGAGGAGTAAGAGATGTTTCAGGGCAGCATGGTGGCATTGGTCACCCCGATGCTTGACGATGGTGCAGTTGATGACGCGGCCTTGGTGGCTCTCGTCAACTTTCACATCGAAGCGGGTACAGACGCGATTGTCGCAGTAGGCACGACTGGCGAGTCCGCCACATTGACCGTGTCAGAGCATGCAACCGTCATTAAACGTGTCATCGAGCTAGTGGGTAAGCGTGTACCTGTAATCGCAGGTACTGGTGCTAACGCAACGGCTGAGGCAATTGAATTGACTGCTCGCGCCAAAGACGATGGTGCTGATGCTTGTTTGCTTGTTACGCCTTATTACAATAAGCCCACCCAAGAGGGTTTGTACCAACACTTCAAGAGTGTTGCTGACGCAGTCGATATCCCTCAAATTCTCTACAATGTGCCGGGCCGTACGGCGTTGGATATGTTGCCGGCAACCTCGGCCCGACTCTCAAGCATTGACAACATCATTGGCATCAAGGAAGCATTCGGTACAGTAGAGCGTATCAAGGAGCTCGTAAGCGCTTGTGTGGATGATTTCATGATTGTCACTGGTGACGATGCGACTGCAATGGAAAGCATGCTGGCGGGCGCGAAAGGTGATATTTCCGTTACTGCCAATGTAGTGCCTGCGGACATGCACCTTATGTGCAAAGCGGCGATTGCTGGCGATCGTGAAACTGCTGTGGCTATTGAGGCACGCATTAGTGATTTGCACACAGCGTTGTTTCACGAATCGAATCCGATACCGGTGAAATGGGCTCTTCATATTATGGGCAGAATTGGTGCTGGTATTCGACTTCCGCTCACACCTCTGGATGCCCGATACCATGAGGTTGTGTTAGCAGCCCTTCGCAAAGCAGGTGCATTGTCATGATGAATATCCCCACTCGTAGTCTCTTGTTTGCGTGCACCGTTTGTCTGGCTGGCTGCGGTAGCCTGCGCTCGGCAAAGAGTCCTGACCTTACCTACGGGGAAGGCGCTGTTGCTGCCACTGAGCTGCAGGTGCCACCAGATCTGACTGACGTCAGCAATACGGAGCAATATATTTTGCCAGGAACGCCAGGGGCGTTGGTCACTCGCAATACCCTGTTACCGCAATTTGATTCAGTTAAATTTGTCCGGCAAGGTGCTCAGAGCTGGCTGGCGTTCGATCAAGCTCCTGAGAATATCTGGCAGAAAGTGCTGTCATTTACCCGTAAAGAGAAATTTCTGATTGAGAAAACCCAGCCTATTTCAGGTTCAATCGTGACTCAGTGGCGGCCAGCCAGTGATGTCGCAAAGGGGAGTCTTCTAAAGAATCTGATTGGTAGCGATGAGGCGTACACGCGAATCGCGTTCCGAGTTGAGCGTAACGGCAGCGGGGCAAGGCTTTTTGCGCGTTCGCAGAAAACTGCTGACGTTTCTGTAACTGAGGTTAATTCCCAATGGCCGGCAAGCTCGCATGACCCGGAAAACACAAGCGCCCTGCTTTTGCGTTTGCTCGCGTATTTAGGCGTTGGGGAGCAGAAAGCGACTGGAATACTGTCAAGTGAACAAGCTGATGCAGTCTTGGATGACGCAACTCTGCACACAAATGGCTCAGGCACAGATCTAGTGCTTTATCAAGGTTACCAACCCGCTTTCAGAGCAGTGCTAGTAGCGCTTGATCAGCTAAAGCATCCGGTTAGCAGTCGCGATGATGGCGTTGGGCGAATCGAGTTCACGGAAGCTGGCTCTGCAATGGTTATTGAGCTTACGCCGGTGCATGTTAGTGAAGTTCGAATTAGCGTTCGTAATGCAGAAGGGCAGCGCCTTGAAAGCGATGAGGAATTGAGTTTTCTCAATGCTCTATACAAGCGTCTGGTTTGAGACGTTTGAAATGATCCGAGTCGCTGCACTTGGTAGTGGAAGTTCTGGAAATTCGCTACTCGTCCAGTCAGGAGACACTACCCTGCTGATTGACTGCGGATTCAGTATGAAAGAATCCATTGCACGTATGTATCAACTTGGGGTCTCCCCCACTGACCTGGATGCCGTACTGATCTCCCATGAACATGGCGATCATGTCAAAGGCGTAGGTCCTTTATCTCGCAAATTCGGGTTGGAAATTTGGTGTACCCATGGGACCTATCACAGAGCGCGCGATAATCGATTTGCCTCTGTGCAGATTTTTCATGCGCACGAGCCGTTCGTTATCGGCTGCATTATGGTCGACCCGTTTCCCATGCCACATGATGCAGCAGAGCCCTGTCAGTTCGTTTTTAGTGTTGAAAACACGCGTTTTGCCAATGTGACTGACCTTGGCGCCTGTACACCTCATGTAAAGGAGAAGCTCCAGGGCATTCATGGTTTGGTTGTCGAGTGTAACTATGACAATGAGATGCTACGCAATGGTCCGTACCCGCCCAGCTTGCAAGCCCGTATCCGATCAGACTATGGCCACCTTGGAAATGATCAGGCAGGTGAGCTTCTCAAGGAGCTGGATCACGCTGGTTTGCAACAAATCCTACTGGGACATTTGTCTGAACAGAATAATTCTGATGCTCAGGCCTTGGCGACCATTGAAGAGCATTTAGTTGATCGGCACGAGCGTATCACCGTATTGGCGCAACACTGTTGCAGTCAGTGGTTTGTAGTGTCTGGATCAAACGGCAATAAAACACAGGGTATGACAACAATTGCAGCTGAACATCGTGAAGTAGCCGTAGAAGTCTAGGTATTGTGTTTACACCACCTCTTTCTTGAAATTGTCTTCAGTTGTGAGCAACGTTTCAATCTGGTTGCGCAATCCAGTAATATCCAGTTGGCAATAGCTGAGTAGTTCTTCTCGACTGCCGTGTTCAACGAATTCATCGGGCAAGCCAATGATTTTTAGAGGTGTCTGACTCCCCACACTGGCTAAATGTTCCAAGATGCCGGCACCAGCGCCGCCTGCAACGGCGTTTTCTTCCACGGTGATTATTAAGTCGTGAGAGCTGGCAACCGATTCAATCATAGCAGTATCCAATGGTTTTACGAACCGCATGTTGATGACAGTGAAGTCCATTTCATTACCGATTTGCTCAGCGGGTGTAACCATGGTTCCAAATGCTAATAATGCAACTCGATGGCCTTTGCGCCTAAGGTCGGATTTGCCAACGGCGAGTGCTGTCATGTCGTCGTCGACATCAACACCTGGCCCTGTTCCACGCGGATAGCGAACAGAGCTTGGTCCGTCGATTTGCATGGCGGTGTACAGCATTTGACGGCATTCATTTTCATCAGCGGGCGCCATAATCACGATATTGGGAAGGCAGCGCATGAACGAAAAATCAAAACTTCCTGCATGTGTTGGTCCATCTGGGCCGACAACGCCAGCACGATCAATAGCAAACACGACCGGCAGATTCTGAATGACAACATCGTGTATTAATTGGTCGTAGGCGCGTTGAAAAAAAGTAGAGTAGATGGCGACAACTGGCTTCATGCCACCACAGGCTAGCCCTGCTGCTAGAGTGACTGAATGCTGCTCTGCGATACCAACATCGTAGTATCGCTCGGGAAACCGTTGTTCGAATTCCACCATGCCAGAGCCCTCACGCATGGCCGGGGTAATTGCAACTAAGCGTTTATCCTTTTCAGCCATGTCGCAAAGCCATCGGCCAAAGACCTGAGTGTAAGTGGGTTGATTGCTCTGTGAGCTTTTCAGCGCCTTGCCAGTGGCAGGATTGAACGGTGATACAGCATGCAAAGCCAATGGATCCTGCTCGGCAAATTTGTAGCCGTATCCTTTCTTTGTGACAACATGCAGGAATACAGGCCCCTGCTGATCGCGAAGATTTTTCAATACTGCGACGAGTCCATCGATGTCGTGGCCATCAACAGGCCCAAAATAATTGAAGCCAAGCCCTTCGAATAGAGAGGAGGGCACGACGAGTCCCTTAACTTGCTCTTCCGCTCTTTTGGCAATCTCGTGCATGGTTGGCACCTTTGCCAGGACACGCTTACCGCCTTCTCTTGCTCCAGAAACCAACTTGCCAGTGAGCATTCTTGCCAGATACTTGTTCATCGCTCCGACGTTGGGCGATATTGACATGTCGTTATCATTAAGTATGACCAACATGTTGGCCTTGACGCCACCCGCGTGATTCAAGGCTTCATAAGCAAGTCCTGCAGTAAGTGCGCCGTCGCCTATGACTGCGACCACCTTTTCAGCTCCTCGGCGGTCTTCTTCTGCGATGCTCAAATCGTTTTCGCGCATCTCTGCTTGGTACTTCGCTGCTAAAGTCATACCCAATGCCGCACTAATAGATGTGCTGGAGTGGCCAACGCCAAACGTGTCATAGACGCTTTCGGCGCGATTGGGAAAGCCAGCTAACCCGCCTTGTTTGCGAATAGAGGACATTTTATCCCGTCTCTCTGTGAGAATTTTGTGTCCATAGGTCTGATGGCCCACATCCCAAACCAATTTGTCGACAGGTGTGTTGAATACGTAGTGCAGAGCTACTGTGAGTTCGATGGTGCCTAAGCTGGCACCTAAATGCCCACCCGTGCGAGATACGGAATCTATAACGAATTCACGCAACTCTGCCGCGAGCAGAGGCAGCTCTTTTTCATTGAGCTTGCGCAGATCTGAAGGATCGTAGACGCTTTCCAACAGTGGGTAATTCGTAGCTATAGTCATGGAGGCGCTATTAAAGTTATCAGAAGGATTATCCCTGTTGTGCCCTGCGATTTACAACCCATAGGTGGCAATCGTGTGCAAAAGTACCGTCTTATTGTTTAATTTGTGGGACCAATATCGACATTAGGTGATGTTTATTAGCCAGATGCCTTAGTAGGTACGTTCGACGATGTAGTTTGAGAGCATTCTGAGCTCATCAAATTGGGGGCCTAGATCTTCGATAGCCACCAACGCAGCGTTGTGCATATGTCGAGCATGCTCCCGGGCGCCTGCCAGACCCAATAAAGCAGGGTAGGTGGGTTTGTTCAAGGCTATATCTGCGCCCTGTGTTTTACCTAGGGTTTCAGTGTCACTGGTAACGTCAAGTATGTCATCCACAATTTGAAAGCACAGTCCTACAGCCCCCGCGTAGTCATCGAGAGAGCAAAGCAATGCCTTATCTGGTTTTTCCATGAGCATTGCTGGAAGCAGCACACTGGCTTTTATCAGGGCTCCAGTCTTGTGGTTGTGCATGTTTTCCAATTCTTCAATGGTCAGCATTCTACCAACGGCTTCAAGGTCAATGGCTTGGCCAGCGGCCATTCCGTCGGCTCCACTGGCATTGCCTAGTATTTTAACCATTAGAAGTTTAGCCGAATCAGAGACGTCAGTATCCGGATTGACTGCCAGTACGGTGAACGCCAGGGCCTGTAAGGCATCCCCTGCCAAAATGGCGGTGGCTTCATCGAATGCTTTGTGGCAAGTGGGTTTGCCTCGCCTTAGGTCGTCGTCGTCCATCGCTGGTAAATCATCGTGCACCAGTGAATAGGCGTGCATCATTTCCAACGCACAAGCTGGCACATCGACGCGTTCCAAAGGGATACCAAGCGCCACGCCGGTAGCGTAAGCCAATATCGGGCGGACTCGCTTGCCACCATTAGTAACTGCGTAGCGCATAGCTGCTGGAAGCTGTGTGGTACTTCCACTCACCGAAGGCAAGTGCCTTAGTAAAGCCGTGTCTACGCGTTCCTGATAATTCTTGAGGCGCAGGGTAAACGATTGGTTTCCAGTGCTGCTTGCTGTTTTAACTGACATTGTCTCAGACAGATTCTGACGGCTCGAAATCAGCGAGCCCCTCTTCGCCCGCAGGGGCGTCGTCCAGAAGAATTCTAACTTTCTGTTCGGCCTCAGTCAGGCTTTGCTGACAGAAACGCGACAAACTGACACCCCGTTCGAATTGTTCCAGCGAAGCCTCTAAAGACTGTTCGCCGCTCTCGAGCGCTGTTACGATAGTTTCAAGCTCACTCAAAGCATCTTCGAATTTGGTGGACTTTGGGATTTTGCGTGTTTTTAGAGACACGGGTATTTGCTCGGGCGATAAATTGCAGACAATGCAAAGTGTACTGTATTGACGGACTTTTCGATCAGTCCAATAGGTCCAAGGCCTCAGCTAATCGATGAATTCCATGAACATTAAGGCCTTTGATCGGTTTTTTAGGCAAGTTTCCGTGTGGGACAATCGCCTCTTTGAAGCCGTGCTTGACGGATTCTTGCAAACGCTCTTCGCCATTGGCAACAGGTCTGACCTCTCCAGCGAGACCGATTTCTCCGAATACGACTAAATCACTGGGAAGAGGACGATTGCGAAATGATGACAGTGCTGCCAGTAACATGGGCAAATCTGCTGCCGTTTCTGAAATCCGTATACCACCCACTACGTTCACATACACGTCCTGGTCGAACATGGCGATGCCGGCATGCCGGTGCATGACTGCCAGCAACATCGATAATCTATTCTGTTCGAGGCCCAGTGAGACTCGTCTCGGGCTGCCGGTATGGCTGGTGTCCACGAGGGCCTGAGCTTCAACCAGCATGGGTCGCGTTCCCTCTCGTGTGACCATTATGACACTGCCACTTACAGGTTCCGGATGGCGAGAAAGGAAGATAGCAGACGGATTCTTAACGGGTTTTAAACCTGATTCGTCCATGGCAAACACACCCAGCTCATTGACAGCTCCAAATCGGTTTTTTACCGCTCGAATGACTCGATAACGGCTACCGGTATCGCCTTCAAAATAAAGCACGGTATCTACCATGTGTTCAAGCACTCTGGGTCCAGCCAGTGCCCCTTCCTTTGTTACGTGCCCGACGAGAAAAATGGACGTGCCAGTTTGTTTTGCAAACCGGACCAGTCTTGCCGCGCTTTCGCGCACCTGAGCCACGGCGCCAGGTGCTGAGCTGAGCAATTCGGTGTACATGGTCTGAATCGAATCGACCACCATGACATCGGGTTTTTCATGACTTGCGTGGGCCAGAATTGCTTCAACCTGGGTTTCCGCTAAGAGCCGTAAATTCTCTTCAGGTAATTTTAGCCGTCTGGCTCTGAGTGTGACCTGCTGTAGCGATTCCTCACCGGTAATATAGAGGACGCGACCAGTCTGGCTCAGGTGGGCCATGCTTTGAATGAGCAGTGTCGACTTGCCAATTCCCGGGTCTCCCCCGAGTAAGGTCACAGAACCTGAGACAAGTCCACCTCCCAAGACACGGTCCAATTCGGACAGTCCTGTCCCCAGTCGTGCCATGGCCGTAAGCTGGACATCGGAGGCGTTGGTAATTCCGCTACCACCAGCGTATCCACCGTAACGGGCATTGGTTGCGGCCGCAGAGGCTGTATTGCCTGTCGAAGCCGGGGCGATGGACTCCTCAAGCGTGTTCCACTCGCTACAGTCAGCGCATTGTCCTGCCCATTTGCTGGAGACAGCGCCACAGGCGGTGCACTGATATTGTTGTTTAACTTTTGACATGGCTGAATTCTGCCATGAATGAAGAGTGAGAAACTGCTAGTTGTTTGCCACTACTTTGTGCCCACTAGTTTCATCATCAGCACCTTCAACAGGCGCGGGTTCAATTCTGACCGTCTGCACCATATTATCTTCCACCGTCAGGACCGTCATGGGGTGGCCATTGAAAGTGAAGGCTGCACCTTGTGGTGGGAAATTTTCAAAATGTTCAACCACGATGCCGTTGAGTGTTTTGGGCCCTTCCGAGGGTAGGGCCCAGTTCAGCGACTTGTTCAGATTCCGCACCTGCGTGGTACCGTCAACAATATAACTACCATCGGGCTGTGGCCGAATTTCGGCAGATGCGATTTGCGGGTCTGTATTGAATTCACCGACAATCTCTTCAAGAATGTCCTCTAGCGTCAACATGCCCTGGATATCACCGTATTCGTCAACGACAAGTCCCACGCGCCGATTCTGGCGTTGAAAGTTTAGCAATTGCACCGTTAGCGTGGTTCCCTCAGGGATGAAATAGGCATCTCTGACGGCGGTTTCCAGACCCTCACGAGTCATTTTTCCTGAGCGCAAGGCGTCAAGCATTTCTCGTAGGTAAATGAACCCGACCACATTGTCAACGTTCTCCCTGAATACCAATAGGCGACTGTGTGGACTACTGCTAACGCCGTGTAGGACGTCTTTCCAAGGGTCTTCAAGGTCGATGCCGACTATTTCGTTTCGCGGGACCATGATGTCGTTAACAGAGACAGTGCCAAGATCGAGAATGTTGAGCAACATATCTCTGTGTCTTTGAGGAATCATACCGGCAGTTTCGTTTAGAACCGTGCGCAGCTCCTCGCTAGAGAGGTGTTCTGCATCGCTAGAGATCGCTTCCGCATTCAGAAGCTTCAGTAATTTCGAGCTAATCCAGTTAATGACAACAACCAGCGGGTACGTGACCACCATTAGTGGTTGGTAGACCGCAGACGCTATGGACGCGAATTGTTCTGAGCGTCGGGTTGCAAACGTTTTGGGTGTTACTTCTGCAAAAACGAGAATAACCAGCGTGAGTAAACCTGTGGCCACGGCAATGCCAGCTTCCCCCATAAGACGCAAAGCGATGACGGTCGCAATGGCGGAGGCCAGTATGTTGACGAAGTTATTGCCAAGTAATATCAGACTAATGAGTCTGTCAGGATTTTCAAGCAGGCGGGCTGTGCGCAGCGCTGCTTTATCGCCATTGTTAGCCTTGTGCCGCAGGCGATAACGGTTTAAAGACATCAAGGCTGTCTCGGACCCTGAGAAAAATCCGGAGATCATTACCAACACTACGAGTATCGCTACTAGTGCGCTGATGGGGATGCTGTTCAAGAAACAATCGGCCTTCTATCTACTGTTGAGACTTGCACTATAGCAACGAGCGCGCCGGTTTGAGTAACCTAAATACAGACTTCGCCTGCGAATTCGATTTTTGAGGGTGCCTAACGGGCTATTTCAGGATAATTTCCAACACGGTTTTACTGCCAAAATAAGCTAGAACCAGCAGGGCAAAGCCTGCCAACGTCCACTGCACGGCCTTCTTGCCACGCCAACCAAACTGCCAACGACCGAACAGGAGTACGGCGAATATTGCCCAGCCGAGGCAGGACAAGACTGTTTTGTGGACCAAAAATTGAGCAAACATGTCTTCGAGATAGAAAAAACCACTGAAAAGGCTTAGAGATAGCAGGACGAACCCAGCAGTAAGTAATGTGAACAAGAGTCCTTCTGTTCGATCAAGGGCGGGTAAGGCGCGGATAAACCCTCCCGGCTTGTGTTTCGATAAGTAGTGACGCTGAATAGCGACCAGGACGGCTTGTACGGCTGCCAGGGCCAGCACCGCGTAGGCAACGAGCGAGAGAAAAACATGGATTTGAATCGCACCGCCTACTATCTGAGAATTACCTGTTGCTGCGTGACTGAACAAAATGGATAGAGCTGCTATTGGATAAACCGCAATACCCAGGTAATAAGCAGGTTGCTTTAAGCACAACAGAATATGCAGGAAAACCACGGTCAGTGAGGTGGCGGCAAGCGCTGTAAACAGTGGAAGTGACAGAGTTTCTGGAAAGCCAGTTTGATCAGCTACTACCCAGGCATGAATCAGAAACGCTATGAAAGCGAGGACAAGTGCTATTTTGCGCCGGGTAGAGAATATACCGTCGATATTAGGATTGTGAGAGCTCCGCGAATTGCCTACTTGCTCCCCGCCCGTCGCTGGCGTGCCGCTCACCGAGCGAAACAACAGAACGCTTGTGGAGGTATATAACGCCGCTGCTAGGAGAGAGAGAATAAAGTTCACAATGACTGACTCAAAGGCCTTTGACAATAGGAAAAGTGGATGTCGGGTGCTAGCAGTTTAGAATAGCACGCGCTCACGACTCAATATGGGTCATATCTGTGAGTGGTAGTAGCCTAAGTAAGGCTATGCTCTGCACTCAAGAATGACTCGCTGTAATGGACCGTTATTGATGGATCGAGAGAAGTTACTGAGTCGCATTCGTAAACTTTATGCGATGAGTCGTGAAAACGAGTCCAGTCCGCATGAAGCAGAAATTGCCATGCGGCGTTGTCAATCCTTGATGACACGTTTTGGAATTACCGAAGCGGATTTGGAGACTAGTGAATTCGGATCTAGTAAAATTAGCAAGGCCTTTCGCGCTGTGCCCAACTACGTGAGCGTTATGGGCTCGGCTGTTGCCTTGCTACACGATTGTATTTGTGTCAAAAGCGACACCATCGAATTTCGTGGCTTCAGCATCGATGCTGAAGTCGCAACGCTAACCTATGAGTATCTGACCGATATTATGGAGGGATCCCTGAAGCTGCGCAAACAGCAAGGCAGTGTGTCTCCGGGAAGATCAGCAAGCTTTGATTACCGGGTTGGCTTCGCGTTGGCTGTGTTGACACGAGCTCGTCTTATTGACTCAGAAAGAAAATTGTCCGAAGAACGATTGCGCAGCGAACAAAGTGGTGATGGTTCAGATAATTTGACTGGCAACACTCAAAGCTTGATGATTCTCAAGCGCGGAGTCGTGCGCCAATCATGCATGGATGGTGTTTTGCCGGGCAAGGTGAAACGGGTGCGGTACAGGAGCGGTGAAGCCCACACGGCAGGCACTTGCGATGGAGCGAAAGTGTCACTGGACAAGCAGGTGTCAGGAATCACCCGCAAAGCTGTTTGCTGAAGACCACTTACCCGTTTAATCACCTGCTCGTCTGTGGTGTTTTTCTGTTGTGGAACCGCCTAAGGGTATATCGTCATTACCAGTGTCTCAGGTGCTAGGCAGATTTCGTCGTTACACGCTTGAACTTGCAAGTTCACAACGGTTGAGTTGGCTTCTTTGTGCCCTGGCCATTTGGCTTGAAGTTCGAATTCGTTTTCGTACAACGACAACTCTGCGCGCTGAAAGCCTAATGTCCGGAGCCGAGCTTGCGGAAAATTGATGTTTTCGAGGGAACGTCCTGCTGTATTCGTAAGTTCTGTTGGTATCAGATAATCTTGTAAGGGTGCATTAGAATTAACATGCCAGCCGTCAGCCAGAGTGACTGTGACAACGAGTTTGTCATCGTGTTTGGCGGCCTCTGCACGGACGACTCCGCGGCCGCCATACTGCAAATCACCGGCTTCGCCTGCCAGATGTTCATTGACGCCCGTGAGCAGGTAGAAAAACCCGGAAGGCTGTTGTGTCAATCTGCTGGACAGCGCCGCGATCAACCGATTGGCGCGAGCCTCAAAGTCGGGGTTTCCTGTACGTTTGAATAATTGCGACAGGACGCGCAAGGCTACCGAATTGCCCGACGGTATGGAATTGTCAAAGAGCTCCTTTGGTCGAGTGCTGAGGATTGTCCCTGCGACAACATGTGCACCCATGAAATAGGCACCATTTTTTTCGTCCCAGAAACGCTCGTTCATGATGTCAGTCAGAGCAACAGCACGCGCAAGCCAGATTCGTGCACTGGTTGAATCGTAGAGTGCAAGGTAGGCTTCGGCGACATACGCATAGTCCGCCTGAGTACCGTCGATGGAGGTTTGTTGGTTGAAGTAGATGCGTTGCAATGAACCATCGTCTTTACGCAATGTTTCCCACAGCGCATTGGCAGCAGTTACGGCGGCGTTTAGATAATGCGGACTGTTTAATCGTTCAGAAGCTTTGGCAAAGGCGCTGATCATCATGCCGTTCCAGCTGCTGATCACTTTCTCATCGCGTAATGGGTGCTCTCGTTGCTCCCTTGCTGTGCGCATTGTTGTCGTCCATTGGTTGAGCTTTGCAGTTAATTCTGCAGGTTCCAATCCGAATTGACTTGCCAGCGCTTCTGGCGTCTGCTGTAGATGCAAAATGGTGGTTCCTTCAAAATTACCCTCGCCCGTAACATTCCATACTTGTTTCGCAAGCTGGGCATCCTCTTCGCCCAACACCTCGTCGAGTTGTTCCGGTGTCCATATAAAAAAACGGCCTTCTTCTCCTTCCGAGTCTGCGTCAGTGGCCGAATAGAACATGCCGTTGGGCGCGCGCATTTCTCGAAGCACATAGTCCAGAATACGCTTTGCAGTTCGTTTGTGATCTGGATTGCCAGTGAGCTGATAAGCTTGTGCGTAGTTGCGGGCAAGCGCTGCCTGGTTGTATAGCATCTTTTCAAAATGGGGAACTCTCCAGAGGGAATCGACTGCATACCGATGAAAGCCTCCTCCGACATGGTCGTGAATACCACCAGCTGCCATCTGAACGAGTGTGGTGTCGGCCATTTTCAGTGAAGAGTATGCGTCCTCTTGCTGGTCAGGCAGGCTGCGCATTGCGTGATCTAGCAGAAAGTACAGGGTGGATTCTCGAGGAAATTTTGGAGCCCCTCCAAAACCGCCTTTCTCAGCATCAAAGCTATCCTGGGCGTTTCGGAAGGCGCGTGCAACTTCGCGTAAGCCGACGTTAATCGCTGCGGAACTCGTGTCGTTTTGATGGCTGACCGCCTCGGCCACCTCGGCTGCGTGTGCCAGTAATGCTTCAGGCTCATCTTTCCAGAGTGTATTAATGCGTTGAAGGATCTGTGTGAATTGATCGGGTGGGAAATACGTGGCCCCGTAGAAGGACCGGCCGGTCGTATCGAGGAAACTGGACATGGGCCAGCCACCGCTACCATAGATCATCATGACAGCCGACATGTACAAGGCGTCGACATCGGGCAATTGCTCACGATCCACTTTGATGGAAATGAAATGCTCATTCATTAACCCGGCGATGTCCTCGTTTTCGAAACTTTCCCTCTCCATGACATGGCACCAGTGGCAGGTAGCGTAGCCAATGGAGAGAAATACGGGTTTGTCAGCTTTTACGGCGGCAGCAAAAGCCTTTTCGCCCCAGGGATACCAATTCACCGGGTTGTGGGCGTGCTGACGGAGGTAGGGGGAGGCTTCCTGAATCAAACGGTTGATGTATTTTGGGTCACCATTTTCGAGGAAATGCTCGGTACGTGGCTTATAGTCATCCCCCAGTTTCTGGTAAGCATCTGTCAACACTATCGACAACTGGTTGTCGATATCCATGGCCACAACGGATGTTTGTGTTTCGGTGTCTGTGGCGTGTGTTGCAGCGTCTGATGAGATACTGAATGCTAAAAAGATCCAGAGCAGGGTCGTTGCCGAGCAAAGTACCAAATTTTTTTGTTTTTTTGCGATACAAGGTTTAAAAAACGAAACGCGCAGCGTGGAGCCATTCATAGTGGAGGGTTGGAAGGTCCGGTGAGTTCGGTGTTGACTCAGATTGTTGGTCATAGTTCACTCTTAAAACCGGCAAGAGAAATTATGGCGTAGGTGCGATACCGGACTCAGCCCAGACCCAGTACGGTTCCGCACCTGCATCCGGTCCCGTATACTGTGGCCATAAGCTAATTAGGCTGGCTTCTAGCTGGCATTAACACAAGGCATAGGTAGCGTATGTTCGATAATTTAAGTGAACGCTTAGGTCGCACGATCAAAAATCTTCGCGGCCAAGGACGCCTCAGCGAAGATAACGTCAAGGACACCCTGCGCGAAGTGCGCATGGCGCTGCTAGAAGCCGATGTTGCATTGCCAGTCGTCAAGCAACTGGTGGACTCGGTTCGCGATAAGGCGATGGGCCAGGAAGTCATTGGTAGCCTATCTCCGGGTCAGGCGTTCATTAAGGTTGTTAATGATGAGCTGGTCTCAATCATGGGGGACAATGCCGAGCCTCTGAATCTAGCCACTCAGCCGCCCGCGGTCATTCTCATGGCGGGCCTCCAAGGGGCCGGTAAGACGACAACTGTGGCGAAGCTTGCCCGATTTCTAAAGGAGCGCGACAAAAAAAAGGTTATGGTCGTCAGTTGTGACGTTTATCGTCCTGCTGCCATTAAACAACTCGAAACACTGGCTGAAAGCGTAGGCGCCATTTTCTTTGAAAGTTCTATCGACCAGTCACCGGTAGCTATTGCAAAAGCTGCCTTGGACGCTGCACGTAAGCAGCTCGTTGATGTACTGCTGGTAGATACCGCTGGTCGCCTTGCCATCGATGAAGAAATGATGGCGGAGATACAACAACTGCATAAAGCCATTAATCCTGTTGAAACACTGTTCGTTGTCGACAGCATGACTGGCCAGGATGCAGCCAATACCGCCAAGGCATTTGGCGAAGCACTTCCGCTTACGGGCGTCGTTCTGACTAAGACTGATGGTGATGCACGGGGTGGTGCAGCGTTGTCGGTTCGTGTCATTACGGGCAAGCCGATCAAGTTCATAGGTGCTGGTGAAAAAACTGATGCACTGGAAACCTTCCACCCTGACCGGATCGCTTCGCGAATTCTAGGCATGGGAGACGTGGTCAGTCTGGTTGAAGAAGTAACAGCCAAAGTTGATCACGAGAAGGCCGAAAAATTTGCCAATAAAATGAAGAAAGGCAAAAACTTCGACCTTAATGATTTGAAAGAACAGCTCGAGCAAATGGCCGATATGGGGGGCATGGCCTCGCTAATGGATAAAATGCCGGGCATGGCCAACGTTCCTGATGCTGTTAAAAACAAGATGGATGACAAGCAGTTTGTGCACATGATTGCGCTGGTTAATTCCATGACGCCACAAGAGCGAAAATATCCTGCGATCCTGAAAGGTTCCAGAAAAAAACGCATTGCCTCAGGTGCAGGACTGCAAGTGCAAGATCTTAATCGCCTGTTAAAACAGCATCAACAAATGGCGCGTACGATGAAAAAAATGAGTAAGGGTGGCATGGCGAAAATGATGCGTGCCATGAAAGGTCAGATGCCACCCGGTATGGGCGGCATGGGTGGAATGGGAATGAAGTAAACCTGCTCGTCTTTTTCTAAGGTGATTAGCAAATTCTGACTCAAACACGGGCATATTAATGCGTTTTTTTTCAGATAAGTCACGACCAATTCATGCGGGACATTTTCCCGTTGAAATGCTGTCCAGGCAATCTAGTGTGCCTGATTTATCTAACACGCCTGCGTTCAAGCAGTTGTCCTTCGATGTGCCTGACGCACCTACCTCTATTATTAACGCAATGCGCGAGCATCAGGCGATGCTTGATGCCATTCGACATGGCAATGTCAATAAGGCTCCAGCAGCGTGCCCTGATAATTTGCAAGAGCGAGCCGATCATCTGAAAGCCTTTGCGTATTTTTCGGATGCATCTTTCGCTGGTATTTGCAGCTTGCCCAACGATGCTATTTTGGGCGTGCCGTTTGTTAATTCAGATGTTGCTGATCTGTCGCATGATCTGCAAACGCGACAAACCAAAACACTGGCATCCGGCATAGATATGATTATGGCTGATCTTAAAGAATCTACCCGATCGTTTACTGGAACTACGGATGGCCATACTCATGCCTTAGTGTATTTGTATCAGCATCCTCGAGACCCTTTCGACGATGAAGTTGGCGCTGACTGGGTGCAGGATGCGATGGCTCACAGAGCGTGTCTGCTGGCATCCGAGACATCGATCGTTTTGGCAAACTATATACGCCTGTTGGGATTCGATGCTCTGGCACACACAGGCACTAGTAGCTTCGTTGATCTCAATAAGCTGGCAGTGGCTGCAGGCTTGGCAACCGTTGAAAATGGCGAATTGGTTAATCCTTACATAGGCAGTCGCTTTGGTATTGGCGCTCTAACTACCAACTTCCCTATGGCTCTAGATGAGCCTCTCATTCCACTTGCAGAGCAGCCAAAATCAGCTTTTGGATTAGCCTGGAAAGTTGGTAAAGGTTTTTCAAAATCAGCGTCTAACAATCAGCCGTATGCAAAGCGGCGCTTTGTTGATGGTGCTCATCCGTTCGAAACTCTCAAGCGTGTGGATAAGACAACGACGTTTATAGACGAAGCCCGGGTTGCTCGAGTGCCAAAACGTACCGACATGTTTGCTCGGGCACAGTTTGGTGACTTGGGAAAGCAGACTCAAGCCGGTGCTGCGGGTGGACATTACGCCAAAAAATCGGCCCCATCGATGGCACAAAGAAGAGCTTTGGGTGCGTTTGTATTGCTTCAAGATGGTGGGTCCATAGAGCAAAAAGTTAAGATTGACCCTAAAGTTGCAGCAAATCTTGTCAAAGCAACCTCCTATTTTTTGGGCGTTGATGCAGTAGGGATATCACGATGTCCGGATTGGACCTGGTATTCGCATGATGCTGCTGGAGAGGTACTGAATCCTCCTCATGATCAAGCTATTTCCATGATTATTGATCAAGGATACGGGACTATGGACGGTTCATCGGGAGATGACTGGATATCAGTGGCTTTATCGATGCGAGCCTACTTACGCTTTTCATTGCTCGGTGGTGTTATTGCCAAGCAAATACGTAATTTGGGTTATAAGGCTAAAGCACACACTGTCCTTGATGGCGAAGTATTACAACCGCCCTTATTACTTCTATCCGGATTAGGAGAGGTAAGTAGAATTGGTGAGGTTGTTCTAAATCCGTTTTTGGGGCCGCGTTTAAAATCAGGCGTTGTCACAACAGACTTACCCATGGTTCACGACAAGCCGATTGATTTTGGACTGCAGTCGTTTTGCGAAAACTGCAACAAGTGTGCAAGGGAATGTCCTTCGGGTGCGATAACCGCAGGCCCTAAGCTGATGTTTAATGGCTATGAAATTTGGAAATCAGATAGTCAGAAATGTGCGACCTATAGAATCAATACCGAAGGTGGTGCCATGTGTGGGCGCTGCATGAAAACCTGTCCTTGGAACCTGGAAGGCTTGTTAGCAGACAGTGTATTTCGCTGGACAGCGATGAAGCTACCGGGAACAGCGAAAGCACTTGCACGCCTGGATGATTATGCCAATCGTGGCAGTTTGAATAAGGTTAAGAAATGGTGGTGGGATTTAGAGCTTGAGAACGATGGCGCTTATCGGCCTACTCGAAAACCCGTTAATGAAAGAGAGTTGCAAAAAGACCTGCATCTGAAATACAAAGATCAGACATTGGCAGTTTATCCGGCACCGTTGGCGCCTCACCCTTATCCCTATCCGTTCCCCATGGATCGTGAAAAAGGGATAGAAGCTTATCAGGCGATGATTACAGCTGAAGCTTACAAACAACATATAGCCGACGGCACGGTAGATTCTGTAGCGCACGTCTATTCCAATGCGGACGAAAGTCCAGTGATTCAGGTTGTGATTTCACGAGCTAACAAACAGACAGTTGATATCAGTCATTATCAAATGAAGGCTGTGGACGGAAGCGAGCTTCCTGTCTGGACAGCCGGTGCGCATCTCGACATTGTCGTTGCACCTGAGTATCTCAGGCAGTATTCCATGTGTGGTGATCCTGCAGATCGAAGTTCGTATGAAATTGCTGTGCTAAAAGAGCGTGAAGGGCGAGGTGGTTCGCAGTTGATGCACCGTATATTCATTGAAGGGCGCAAGGTGTTTGTGTCCAAACCAATCAATCATTTCTCGCTAGTAGAATCTGCTTCTAAAACGTATCTGATGGCAGGTGGGATTGGTGTGACACCAATGATTGCGATGGCTCATTCTTTGTTTCGGATGGGCGCAGAATTTGTCATGCATTATTCTGGGCGCTCGCGTTCTACCATGGCTTTTATCGATGAGCTTGCACAAATGGCGTGGGCAACGCACGTGCAATTGCATATATCTGATGAAGGCAATCGATTGGATATGAGTAGCGCTTTTTCAAACGTAGAAGCTGGTGCGCATGTGTATACCTGTGGTGCTGAAGCTTATATGAGCGCAGTGATGGACGCGGCTGAGCAGGCGGGTGTGTCTGAGGAGGCTCGGCATCTTGAATACTTCTCAGTACCCGAGGTGCCAGATTACGAGAATCATGACTTCACCGTGAACCTTGCGAAAACGGGTAAGTCGTTTGTAGTGCCTTCGGATAAAACAGCTGCCGAAGTTCTGAATGAGAACGGTTACAACATTGATGTGAAGTGTTCAGACGGCTTGTGTGGCGTGTGCAAATGTGGCCTGGTATCAGGAGAGGTTGAGCATCGCGACTTTGTGTTGTCTAAGAAGCAGAGAGTTAATGCGATTATTTTGTGTCAATCCAGGGCGGCTGTAGCGGGTGGGGTTATAGAGATAAATTTATAATTATACAATAGCCAACACTGGTATCTCTGCCACGAATCAATCTTATGTTGCCCCCAACGGTCGGCACAGGCTAAGCGACATCGTGTGATAAGTAGTGGTCGGGAACTAGATACGACAGGTAAGTGAGAAACAGGGGCTGACATTGTTAATATAAACAATGTCACAGTTTAATAATCCGTAATTTTTTGTTGTCATTAAAACTTGCTTCCTTGTACTTTCTGGACAAGTAAGTTTCACACTGATTATTAAAAAAGCAAATTGGTTCAGGGCTCTTTGTAAAGCGAAGTATGTGCCGACAGCTAACCGTTGTTTAATTGACCTAACGTGTTGGTACAAGCAATTTTTGATTAAGCAGGTAAAACATCTGGCGCTAAGATGAATCGAATCATGTTGTTAAGCACATCAACCGATGCATGGCGGAAACCCGCATGTATAACGCTCGCCGAAATTGGCCGAAACCAAGCAGAATTCTTTACCATCTACCGTATTGATACCGATACTGATGGCAATATGGAATTGCGTGTAGGCTCAACCAGTGGGTCGTTTGATGGTTCCACAAATGCACCTCGAACCATAGTGCTGAGTGTTTCAAACCGATCCGCTAAAACTCTTTGATTTACTCAACTCAAGCGCTTGACGCAGTGTCTGGATACTGTCGGGCCTTAACGTTGCTTGCATTGAAGTATTCAGATGGCTTTTGCTACGCGAGTGCCATCCGCGAGTTTGCACACTCCCCAACCAATACCGCACAGAAAAAGGAACCCGAGTACAAGCGGCATTACACTATCGACTAGGAATGCACCGATGAGGGTAGAAAGCGCAATGGCGACCAGTGTGCTAATTGCTGTAATGACAGACGTCGCAGTCCCCGCGATATGACTCATAGGTTCAAGTGCCAGCGTAATGATATTTTCAAAAAGAAAGCCAAAACAAAATATCACGAAACCCGTATAGGCAATGTGTAACCATAACGGTGGCAAGGTCGCAGCAAGCTGAATTATTAGTGCATAGGATGCAGAGCTAACAACAATGCCAATCTGCGCAAGACTGATTAGCTTTGCCATACCGAGAATCTGAACCATTCGCGAATTGGCGAAACAGGCTATTCCGTAGAAACTGGCAAGCAAGGCAACCACCAACGGAAAATTGGTTCCAAGGAGGTAGATGTTCTGGAACACCTGTTGTGCCGTCGAGAGATAAGCGATGAAAGCTCCGGAAATCACACTCATGCAAACTGTGTAATACAGGGTTTGTTTTTTAGAAAGGATCTCTTTCAACTGCGTCCAGAATGATTGCAGGCTGAGATTTACTCGCTTTTCGACTGACAGAGTTTCCGCCTGACGTAAGGAAAACCACAACATCACGATCAGTCCGTAGATTGCCAAGGCGATGAAAATGCTACGCCAGCCTGTGACTAACATGATGCTCTGGCCCACTAAAGGGGCAATCATTGGAATACCTATGAACACCATCATGATTAATGACATGATCTGTGCCATATCACGTCCTTCGAAGCGATCTCGAACGATGGCAATTGCGATTACGTAAGGCCCTGCAGCACCCACACCCTGCAAGGCGCGCCCAGCCAGCAGTACGGGGAGCGTATCGGCAAAGATGCACATTAGCGAAGCAATGGAGTAAATCACCATGCCTGCGATTACCGGTGCGCGCCGACCGATGCTGTCGGAGACGAAGCCGTAGGCCAGGACTCCGATAGAGAAGCCGAAAAAAAGTGAAGTTATGATGTATTGACGCTGATTTTCGACCACTATGCCGAGGTCAGTGCTGATTTGCTCGAGTGCTGGCATCATGGCATCGATCGAGAAGGCATCAAGCGCTGACATCGCAGCCATTAGTACAATAAATTCTCGGCGTCCCATGTTGTCTAATCGTGCCACTGTGTCTAGTTCCGAGTGTGTGGTGGAGATGTGTTGGGCAAATAATAGCAGCGCAGTATAGCGATCTTGTTGACCAATACTCGGCTTGCTCGCAGCATTATCAGGTAGCGCATCACTTGAAGGTGACATCACACCCGCAGAAATGAAGTGTAGCCTTATCCTCAAACGACTCTACACGTGTACAGTCGTGAATTAGCCCGAAGTTACTTATCTAAATTGTTGTTAAAAATATAACTACCGTTAAGTGTGATTGATACCTCTGTTTCAGACAGTGTTCATGCTGAATTGAACGTCGACTCATTATTTGATTACTCATGGTTGTTTGTTCAACAAGCTGGGCGTTGGATTATAGATAACGTCAGTGCAAACAGGCTTGGTGAGTACTTAAGTCGAGGTGGCTTTTACTAGCTGACGATATTCAGGACCCAGGGGACTGGAACACATTTTCTTAAGCAATGCAGCGAGTGCGACCTGAGTATAGTATCGAAGAAATCAAATCAGACGAAGCGGTTATTAACATTCTTTTCGATTTAGGCCATCATGTTAAAATTCCTGATCGACGGCATACTACAAGCAATGATGGCCGTGGCAGCGTGCAGGTTCAGATGCCTCATAGTCCTCATCGATGGAGAGGTATAAAAAATTCAGATGGCCAATGGCAAATGGATTGTGGCAATTAATTTTAGTATGAATATGGGCGATTCTTGGGAGCATGCTGATGACTCTTACTATCCACTAAATATGACTTCCTCGTGCTATCAGCTGGGTATAAATTACATTATTTATGCAATGACACATTAAATGAGTATTCGTCTGCACAGCCACTTACGCCATTAACATCGGCCCAGGTATCAAACTGATTAACGTCAATGGTATCCAAAGATATCGCAATATAAATCCCATTGTTGTTAACCATTTAGTTAATAAAATCCTGTTCGATGATATAGTAGTTTAAAATGCCGTGATAAGAGTCGGTCTCTAGTCCAGAGAGACGCCTTGTTCGTTGCGCATAACCACTATTTAGCCGAGTTTGCACTTGCCTGCACAGAAACCCACATCAAAGCCGACAACACGTGATCGGGACGCCAGCAAAGAAACGATCCTTATCGCAGCCACTGAAGAATTTGCAGAAAAAGGTTTGCGAGGGGCGCGAGTCGATCAGATAGCAGAACGTGCCGGTGTTAATAAACGGATGCTGTATTACTATTTTGGCCAGAAAGATGATTTGTTTTTAGTCGTTTTGGAGCGGACTTATGAAAAAATCCGAGATGAAGAACGAAAATTAAATTTGACGGAGGTCGAGCCTGTTGAGGCAATACGTCGATTGATATCGTTCACGTGGAATTACTATCTACAGAACCCAGAGTTTATTCCACTGTTGAATAGCGAGAACCTGCACAAGGCAGTCCATCTAAAGCAATCAAAAAAAATTCAGTCTTTGCATTCACCGTTTGTCTTTATGCTTGAAGAAGTTCTTGCGCGTGGCCGTCAGGAGGGCGTATTTCGAAGCGGTGCCGACCCAGTGCAGCTGTATATTACTATTGCGAGTCTCGCATATTTCTATTTGTCCAATAAACACACACTTTCTACTATTTTCAACCGAGATCTACTATCTCAGCGCGCCCGCGCTGAACGGTTGTCACATATGACAGACGTTGTGCTGGGATATCTCATTCAAGCTTAACGCCCAGACGGTCACTATGGCTGTCGCTGCAATCTACTGGCATTCGAAGTAGCTGGACCAGATCACCTTGTAGATTCCACAAGGGCGACCCCAATAGTTAACTGATTAGATAATTTATTGATATTTTATATTTGTAAAATCCCATTAAGCCCGAATTATTTATAAAATCTCACACAAAACTGGATTTAATTAACTAAACGGTTAATAAAGTTCTTGACGCTTGGGTGAGCTTTGAATATATTGCTGAGTAGTTGGATTGTCGATCAAATTGTCTAGGAGACATAAATGAAACTAATTCAGTCAGCCGCAGCAGTCATAACATTGGGTCTAGTGATGTCTGCATCAGCCGTTTTAGCCGAATGGAAGCCTGATAAGCCTATAAACATCATAGTTCCGTGGTCCGCTGGTGGATCAACCGATCAAGTCACTCGGGTTGTCGCGCCACTTCTTGAGGCAGGGCTTGGAACTAAAATAGTCGTGGTGAATCAACCTGGTGCTTCTGGTTCGATAGGCACCAAAGCAGCATTGGATGCGCCCCGTGATGGTTATACATGGACAGCAAATGCGATTGCCAACAACGCAACTTATTCAATTACGGGTCTTATTGAGAATACCTCTATAGAAGATTACGAAATCTACTTACATGTCGCTAACGTGCCTGTTATCAGCGTCAATGCCGATTCGCCCTATGCTGATTTTGGTGCTTTACTCGAAGCAATGAAAGGTACTGATGTCACTGTTGGAACTGCGGGTGTAAATTCATCAGGCGGGATGGCGCTCGCTGCGATTAAAGAAGCAGTTTCCGGTGAGCTAGGGGCTCGTATGGTGACTTACGACGGTGGAAATCCTGCGGTATTAGCTGCTGCAAGTGGTGAAGTTGTGGCAACTACACAGCTAGCAACGGAACAAACTGAAATGATTCGTGCTGGTAAATTGCGTGCGCTAGCAGTGATGTCTAATCAACCTTTAGTGGTTGAAGGTATTGATCCAATTCCTCCTATCACCGATTGGTTAAAAGACATGCCAATCGCTGCTGACTATTTTGGCGTTTTTATTCCAGTGGGTGCGCCGCAAGAGGTTTACGATACGGTAGCCAAGGTCTGGGAAGAATACGTAATGACTTCCTCAGAGCTTAAAACCTATGCATCCGATCGTGGCGCGGTCTTCGCACCAAGTTTTGGTGCACAGGCATTGGCCGTGGCTATGCCAGTTGTTATTGCAGAAGCTTGCGCTCGGGTTACCCGCGGAGAGGCTATTGTGGATCCTTCCGAAATTGGTATCGACTGTCCTGCAGAGTAGGCGTTTTCGTCACATGTGATTTGATATTTGCTAGGAACTTCTGGCTAAGTTTCTTGGCTTTTTCAGCTGCGGCAGGTAAACATATTTTACCTGTCGTACACAACTTATCCCGTCTAAATTAATCCAGTAGGCCCCCCATGCGTCATGATAATACAATAGCTGACCGCATAACCGGTTTAGTCTTTTTGGCGCTGGGAATCTCCATGCTAGTCGGTGGTTTTTTCATGGATCGATTGGAGTTTCGTCAGATTCATCCAGCGAGCATTCCCGGATTACTACCCATGGGACTGGGTGCTGCCATGGCATTTTGTGCTCTGCTGCTAGTGCTTTCAACAGGGCGTCAATCACCTCTCACCGGCGGTGACAACGACGCCTCTGTTCAAAACGCAACATCTGATGACCCAGGATCGTATAAAAATCTGTTGGTGACCGCGTTTCTTAGTATTGCTTACGCTGCTGGATTGGTTGGCCAAATCCCTTTTTATGCAGCTACCGCAATATTTATATTTTTATTTTCGGTCTATTTTTTGTGGCCGGGCAATGATGCAGATTCTAAAGCGAAATTTCGTATCAGTTTGCTCTGTGCAGTCTATGCCATGGTCTTTGCAGTTGGAATATCGGTGTTGTTCCGCTACGGCTTCCTCGTAAGGTTACCCTGATGCAAGCATTTAGCGCATTAGCCGAGGCACTAGCTGGCCTGATGACCCCGATGTCGCTGTTTCATGTTGCGTGGGCAACATTGCTCGGCATCTTCGTCGGTAGCTTGCCGGGTCTGACGGCAACGATGGGCGTAGCACTTCTGACAACCCTTACGTATACGCTGGAACGTGATCCAGCAATCCTGGTTTTAATCTGCATGTATGTGGGCGCGATTTATGGCGGTTCACGCAGCGCAATATTACTAAATATACCAGGCACTCCAGCCAGTGCAGCCACTGCACTCGATGGCTACCCGTTAGCCCAACGCGGTCAGGCGAGCTATGCAATGGCACTTGCAACGGCAGGCTCAGCTATGGGTACCCTAGTGGGTATAGCCTTATTGGTACTACTAGCACCGCCGTTAGCAGAGATCGCGTTGAACTTCGGTTCTTTTGAATTTTTCTGGCTAGCCCTCTTCGGTATCATTATCTCAGCGCAACTCACTGCCGGCACTTCGCAACTAAAAGGTTATATCGCCGGTTTGTTGGGATTAATGGTTGCCATGATTGGTAGTGAGGGTATTCATGCGCATGTTCGATTCAACATGGGTATCTCAGATCTGAATGGCGGAATTGCGCTGATTCCTGCAATGGTGGGTGCCTTTGGATTTGCTGAAGTGCTCACCGTCATGTGGCGACCACCTGGCAAATTAATAGATCCGGAATCAGCTTATGCGCGGACTCTTCCTCGACTGGCCGATCTGTGGCGTTTAAAGTTTACTATCGGTCGCTCAGGCATTATTGGAACTCTCGTCGGTATCATTCCTGGTGTGGGTGAAGACATAGGTGCTTGGGCATCCTATGCTGTCGCTAAAAAACTAAGTAAATCACGGGATCAGTTTGGTCACGGTTCAACGGAGGGGTTGACTGCGGCAGAAACGGGCAATAGCGCAGTGGTGCCTGGCGCACTGATACCCGCATTGACACTGGCGGTTCCAGGTTCTGCGCCTGCAGCGGTACTCATTGCCGCGCTGTTTATTCATGGGGTCCGTCCGGGGCCCATGATCATGATTGAACAACCAGACTTTATTTATTCGGTTGCTGCCATGCTTGTTTTGGCCACCATCGCAATCGCCATTTATGGCGTGACGTTGACACGAGTGTTTGTACTGATCCTTAAAGTACCTCGCGAGTTGTTAATGCCTGTTGTATTCACCCTATGTGTGATCGGGCCCTATGCACTCACACAACGGGTGTTTGATATCTGGGTCATGCTGATTTTTGGGGTGTTAGGTTTTGTTTTGCGCAGGATGAATTACCCGATGGCACCATTAGTACTGGGTATTATCCTCGGTAGTTTATTGGATAAAAGTTTACGCCGTGGTTTAACTCTCAGTAATGGTGAGCTGACGCCATTCTTTGCCCGTCCGATTTCACTTGGGTTTGCACTGGTCATCGGAATGACGATTCTACTTAGCATTCCACTGGTTCGTCGCCAATTAGCCAGGCTAATCCAGGCAAAACCGTAAACGTCATTAATAACAATGGCGAACTCTAAAAAGGAGAAGCACTAATGAGCGAAACGCGTATTGGTATCATTATGCATGGCGTCACTGGTCGCATGGGTAAGAACCAACACTTGATTCGATCTGTCTTAGCTATTCGTGAGCAGGGCGGGTTGCAATTGGCTGATGGGTCGAGATTAATGCCTGACCCCATACTGGTAGGTCGAAATAAAGCCAAGGTCTCAGCATTGGCTGTAGAGCTTGGAGTTGAGCGACATACTACAGATCTGGCTGCCGCTCTGGCTAATGAAAACGATACTGTGTTTTTCGATGCCGCATCGACGCAGCTACGTCCTACGCTATTGAAGCAAGCTATCGATGCTGGTAAGCATATCTACTGTGAGAAGCCGATCTCGGAGAAGCTTGATCAAGCAGTTGAGATTGCCCGTTATGCAGTTCAGAAGGGCGTTAAGAATGGCATTGTTCACGATAAGCTTGATTTGCCGGGACTCGCTAAATTAAAACGCCTGCGTGATAGTGGTTTTTTTGGACGCATTTTATCGGTACGTGGAGAATTTGGCTATTGGGTCTTTGAAGGAGACTGGATGGAAGCGCAGCGACCCTCGTGGAATTATCGTCAAGCAGATGGAGGCGGAATAATTTCAGATATGCTTTGTCATTGGCGGTATGTATTGGACAATGTTATTGCGCCTGTCAAGGCAGTCTCGTGTATGGGCGCTGTGCATCTTCATGATCGTTGGGATGAAAACTCGCAACATTATAAAGCTGATGCTGACGATGCTGCTTATGCAACATTCGAACTAGAAGGTGGAATTATTGCTCAGTTAAACTCCAGTTGGTGTGTGCGTGTCAGACGCGATGATTTGGTGACATTTCAGGTTGACGGCACAGAAGGTTCTGCGGTGGCAGGCTTGCATAGTTGTGTGAGCCAGCACCGGGTAAACACCCCCAAGCCGGTATGGAATCCTGATCAACCGCAGACCATGAATTTTTTCGACGACTGGGCCAAGGTTCCTGATAACACGATATTTGATAACGGTTTCAAAATTCAGTGGGAGCAATTTTTACGTCATGTTGTTGAGGATTCTCCGTGGCAATACACGCTGATGGAGGGTGCCAAGGGCGTTCAATTAGCAGAGCTTGGCCATCAAAGCTGGAAGGAGCGTCGCTGGGTCGACGTGCCTTCATTGGAGCAATAATACTATGTCGCTCACCGTTAAATTGCCCACAACCGACGGCAAAACTGCTGCTGTTAAGCTAAAGTCTGGGCCCAAGCCTTCGTTTGCTGCTGGGCAATGGAATCGTATCGGCTACGCCGCGGCGCACGTTGTCACCAATCCATTGGCTGATAATAATCCTTCACTGGACGTTGCTATCGACTGGGACCGAACGCTTGCTTTTCGAGAATATCTGTGGAGTCAGGGTTTTGGTGTTGCAGAAGCCATGGATACCGCGCAGCGTGGTATGGGGCTTGACTGGAATACTTCGCTTGAATTGATTCAACGCAGCACTGAGATGGCCAAAACAGGTGGGCATCTGATCGCTAGCGGCGCTGGTACGGATCATCTTGTAGCAGATGCAAATACCACTCTTGATGATGTCATTGGTGCCTATGAGTTGCAATGTGAAGCAGTAGAGGCGGCGGGAAGTCGTATTATTTTGATGGCGTCACGAGCTTTAACCAGTGTGGCCAAGGGTCCTGATGATTACGCAAAAGTTTATTCACACATCCTCGGTGGGCTCTCGGAGCCCGCGCTGATTCACTGGTTGGGTGAAATGTTTGACCCCGCATTGGAGGGATATTGGGGGTCGCTCGATCATATGACAGCCATGGACACCTGCCTGCAGATCATCGGCGCTAACAGCAAGAACGTTGATGGTATAAAAGTGTCTCTTCTGTCTGCTGAAAAAGAAATTCATATGCGAAGACAGTTGCCCGGTGGAATCAAGATGTACTCTGGTGACGATTTTAATTATCCGGATTTAATCGAAGGTGATGAGCACGGTTTTTCCCACGCCTTACTCGGTATCTTCGATCCGATAGCCGGTGCTGCGTCCCGAGCATTCACGGCACTTGCCAAGGGTGATAATGCTGCGTATCGGGCGGCTTTAGACCCGACTGTGCCTTTGTCGCGTCATATATTTACAGCGCCTACCCGTTTTTATAAAACGGGAGTCGTGTTTATGGCTTACTTGAACGGACACCAGGATCATTTCACGTTAGTGGGTGGTCAGGAAAGTTGCCGCTCTACTGTGCACCTCGGCGGAATATTGCGTCTGGCCAGTGATGCAAATTTATTACTGGATGCAGAAGATGCAGTGCAGCGAGCCAGACCGGTGTTTGCCGCACGTGGCGTGCAGATCTGAACATGTTTACACCTGACAAGCTATCTCTGAATACCGCGACCGTCAGCGAACAATGGAATCTCAGGCAAGCCGTCGACGGTTGTGTTCGACACGGTATTGCGGGTATTGCACCATGGCGTAACAAACTCCATGAGGCTGGCGTCAGCGAAGGCGCAAAAATGATCGACGATGCTGGTCTCAGCGTCAGTGGCTTATGCCGTGGGGGTTGGTATACCGCTGAGGGGGCACTGACAGTCAGCGTTCTTGACGACAACAAGCGTGCAGTCGATGAAGCAGTAGAAATCAACGCAGCTTGTCTGGTCATGGTTGTGGGCGGGCTGAGTCAGGACTCCAAAGACATTCAGGCAGCTCGTGACATTGTCACTGAAGGCCTTGCCAGTACCTTGGAATACGCACGCAGCGTCAACATGCCGATAGCGATTGAACCACTGCACCCGATGTACGCAGCAGATCGCGCATGTGTTAACACAACCTCTCAGGCACTCGACATATGCGATCAGTTAGGTGACGGCATCGGCGTGGCCTTGGACGTGTATCATATCTGGTGGGATCCTGATCTTACAGCTCAGATAAAGCGCGCAGGCAAGCAACGACTGCTGGCGTTCCATATCTGCGATTGGCTCAATCCAACACGCGACCTTCTGACCGACCGCGGCATGATGGGAGACGGCGTCATAGATATTGCCGGAATACACGCGCTTGTTCAGGCGGAAGGCTTTGACGGGTTAAACGAAGTGGAGATTTTTTCAGCCAATGATTGGTGGAAACGAGACGCAGATGAAGTGCTAGCTATTATGGTGGAAAGGTCGGCTGGGTTATCGAGTCTGTCTCGATAGGGAGCTAACTCGAGACTCTGGAGCTTATCAGGATACCAAATAGCTTGCCGGAGCTTGGAGATGCCTCGAGTTTTGTAAAAGGGGAGACAGTCTTTGCAGATAACGCTATGCTGGTCAAAAGTGAGCAAATTCACTAAATCTGTTTCGGACATCCAACCAAAAATTGTAAATCAACTCATTTACCAGAGGTTAGAAATGCAAAAAAACTCTAGACGTAAATTTCTTGGACAGGCAGGCGCCGTTGCGGCCACATCAGTTTTGGCGGCAACGCCTGCAATAGCGCAAGAACCTATTCGATGGCGCTTTCAGACTTATGCTGGTGCAGCCTTGGGTGAGCACGTAACCAAACCTGTTATCGATGCAATTAACAAAGCAGCAAACGGTCAGCTGGAAATCGAGCTGTTTTATGCCGATCAAATAGTACCAACTGGTGAGCTTTTTCAAGCGTTACAGCGTGGAACAATTGATGGTGTTCATTCTGACGATGACTCCATGGCTTCACCGACTCCAGTCCGCCAATTTGGCGGCTACTTCCCTATGGCGACGCGTCATGCTCTAGATGTACCGGTTTTGTTTAACCAATACGGTTTGGCAGATATTTGGAGTGCAGAATACGAGAAAGTAGGGGTCAAGTGGCTCTCCGCAGCGGGCCAGGATCCATGTAACTTCAATACCAAGAAGCCCATTAGATCACTCAAGGATTTGGATGGCCTGCGTCTTTATACTTTCCCGACAGCAGGTGCATTTCTCACTCGCTTCGGTGTGGTGCCGGTTAACATCCCTTACGAAGACGCCGAAGTTGCAGTTCAAACAGGTGAGCTTGACGGTATGGCGTGGTCTGGCATTACCGAGGACTATACGGTCGGGTGGGCTGATGTGACCAACTACTTCACTTCAAACAATATTTCGGGTGCCTGGATTGGTTCATTCTTCATCAATGAGAAAGCTTGGGCCGATTTACCTGAACACTTGCAAGCGCTGGTAATGGCTGCTGTAGAAAGCGGTCATCATTATCGTAATCAGTGGTACTGGGGTGGTGAAGCAAGTCTGCGTGCAAAGGGAGACAAGTTGGAACTTACCTCTGTTCCCCAGGAAGAATGGGCACAGGTTGAAGATGCGGCTGCTGAATTCTGGACTGAGGTTGCAGAGCAAGGCGAATTAGAAGAAAAAATCGTTGGTATATTCCGTGAATATCGGGAGACAATTAATGCAGCCGGTTTCCCTTATAGCCGCAGCTGAGCATTTTTGGTAGAAAGGGTCAGCCAGTATGGTTGGCCCGACTTTACGAACAACGCCTTTAAAGAAACTACAAAATGTACATTCTAGCGCGCTATGTACGCATGGTGGAGCGTTTCAACTACCGCATTGGCCGGCTAGCGATGTACCTGATCTTTGTAATGATGGCCGTTTTGTTGTGGTCTTCCATCACCAAGGTTTCCCCGTTCATGCGTCCCTCACTCTGGACGCTGGAGATAGCCCAGTTCCTGATGGTTGCCTATTATATTCTGGGTGGTCCTTACTCGATACAGCTTAATTCCAATGTGCGAATGGACCTTGGCTATGGCGTATTGAGTCAGAAAAATAAAGCTCTAGTTGATGCGTTCACCATCTTTTTTCTAGTGATCTACCTCGGTTTTCTTCTCGTCGGTGCCTTGAATTCGTTCTCGTATTCGCTAGGAAATTTTCGGCAAGACGCAATTCCATTTTTGTACGGTGTGGTGAGAGCGTTTTTCACTGATGGTTTCGATGGTGCGGCGGCAGAGTTCGGTGTTATCGAACGCTCTCGCTCTATATGGCGGGCACCGATGTGGCCCATAAAGCTAATCATGATCATCGGTTTTCTATTGATGCTTTTACAGGCTACGGCTGAATTCATCAAAGACATTGCGCGTATGAAAACCGGGCTCGAGGATCCGTTCGGTACAGCGCCTAAAAATAGAAATCTAAACTAATGTCGTACGAAGCCATAGCACTTTTAATGTTCTCATCGATGATGATTCTGCTCATCACCGGGCAGCGCGTCTTCGCGGCGATCGGATTTGTTGCAGCGATTTCATCGTTTTTTTTGTGGGGGACTGGTGGGGCTGATATACCGTTTTCTGCTGCTATAAAGTTGATGAACTGGTATCCCTTACTGACATTACCTATGTTTATTTTCATGGGTTTTGTGATGTCTGAAAGTGGCATAGCGGATGACTTATACAAAATGTTCCACGTGTGGATGGGATCTGTCAACGGTGGTCTGGCGATTGGAACCATCGGCTTAATGGTGCTGATTTCAGCCATGAACGGGCTTAGCGTTGCAGGCATGGCTATTGGTGCCACCATTGCGCTGCCAGAGCTCTTGAAACGAAACTACGATAAGTTAATGGTGACGGGAGTCATCCAGGCGGGTTCATCATTGGGGATACTGGTACCACCGTCGGTCGTACTGGTGTTATACGCAATGATTGCTCGTCAGCCAGTAGGGCAACTTTGGCTTGCCGGTGTGTTTCCAGGCTTGATGATGGCGTTTATGTTTGTCATGTATATCGGTATTCGTTGCCGAATACAGCCCCATTTAGGCCCACCACTGTCGGAAGAAGACCGTGACATACCCCGATCCGAGAAGTTACGCTTGCTAAGAGCCGGGGTATTACCGTTCTTTATTTTCTTCGCAATGATGATTCCCTTCGTTAAAGGCTGGACGTCACTGGTTGAAAGCTCAGCTATTGGTGCCATGACAGCATTTCTTTCGGCCGTATTTAAGGGGCGCATGAACAAACGGGTTTTCGAAGAATCTGTGCGTTCAACACTGGGCGTGTCTTGTATGTTTATGTGGATTATTCTGGCCGCGCTCGCATTCGGTGCAGTTTTTGACGGATTGGGTGCAGTCAAGGCAATCGAGAGTCTGTTTGTTGGGCAGTGGGGGCTTAACCCGTGGATAATTCTCATTCTAATGCAGCTTAGCTTTCTACTGATGGGGACATTTCTTGACGATACTGCGATGTTGGTCATCGTTGCGCCCCTATACATCCCATTGGTTGGCTCACTTGGCTTTGATCTAATTTGGTACGGAATTCTCTACACAATAACCTGCCAGATTGCCTATATGACCCCGCCTTTCGGATACAACCTGTTTTTAATGCGTGCGATGGCTCCGCCTGAAATTACGATTATAGATATCTACCGCTCTGTTATCCCCTTTGTGCTGGTGATGCTAGTGGCGCTGTGTCTGGTGGGTTACTTTCCGCAAATAGCCTTGTGGCTTCCGAACTATGTTTATGGTAATTGAGTGTTTCGCCACGAGGCGATATCGGCAAGCCAGGTGTCAGGTTTGGCATCTGAAGGCATGCGCCAGTCGCCTCTAGGTGACAGTGCAACATTGCCCACTTTGGGGCCGTCAGCAGTGCATGATCTCTTGAATTGGTGCATAAAAAATCGTTTTATGAAAACGGCTAACCAGCGCTTTAAAGTTTCATCATCATACTGAGCCTCGTTGAAGGCAACTCGTGCCATGTCCAGAATGCGGGAAGGTCTAGCTCCATGGCGTACGAAATGGTAAAGAAAGAAATCATGCAATTCGTAAGGGCCAATTTTTTCTTCTGTCAGCTGAGCTATTTGACCATCTGCGTCGGCAGGCAGTAGCTCTGGAGAAATCGGCGTATCAAGAATGGCAAACAGTGTTTCACGCAGAGCTTCACTATCGCTCCACGTGGAGGCTCGCTCGTTAGCCACCCAGCGGATAACAAATTGAATAAGAGTTTTCGGAACACCGGCGTTCACGTCGTACATGGCGATGTGATCGCCGGCATAGGTTGACCAACCCAAGGCTTTCTCGGAAAGATCACCTGTGCCGACTACCATCCCTGCATACTGATTGGCCAACGTCATCAATAACAGGGTTCTTAACCGTGCCTGTACATTCTCCAATGTGATATCACCTAGTTCTGGGTGTGCTCGAAGCTGCTCTAGCAATTGTTGAACTGTGTCAACGCTATCAGTAATTTTGTGCTTGACGGCTGTGAGTACGGTTCGACTGGCGTCAGAAATACTGATTTGTTTGAATGTTGCGCCCAAACTGCGTGACAGGTTCTCTGCGTTATCGCGAGTGCCATCAGATGTGCCAAAACCTGGCAGGGTGATGCAGATTAAATCACTACGCGGCTGACCTGCCATGTCTAGTGCCGCTGCTGCGACGAGTGCTGCCTGTGTGGAATCCAACCCGCCTGATACGCCGAGCACCAGTTTGGGTTTGCCAATAGCGGCCATGCGTGTTGCCAGCGCATTGCTTTGTATTTCAAACATTTCCCAGCAGCGATTGGACAGCGTAGCTGGGTCTTTGGGTAAGAAAGGCGTTTTGGAAATTTGCCTTATCAGGCCGTCTGGACTGTGTGAAGTGAACCTGACGACTCTGTATTCAGGTGTTGTTTCTCGCGCACAGTCTCCAAAGGTGGTTGTTGAACGTCGCTCGAATGCCAGAGCCTCAAGATCAATGTCCTGAATGATAAGTTGCCCAGTTCGCTGGAAGCGTTGAGACTGAACGAGAATATTGCCGTTTTCATAAATAAAGGCATCAGCATCAAAACTGACATCAGTTGATGATTCACCTGGACCTGCAGCAACATAGACATAGGCGCATTTGCCGCGATCGGACGCAGATGACGCCAATGTGCGTCTGATCTCTGCTTTGCCAATCGTAAAGTTGGATGCGGAAAGATTGCAGATGACGGTCGCGCCTGCTGATACCTGAAAGCTACTGGGTGGAATCTGAACCCAGAGGTCTTCACAGATTTCCACGCCCAGGGTCAAGTCTGCCAGTGAGCTTTTGAACAGCAAATCCAATCCAAACGGAGCTTGGTGTTTGCCTACTTGAATGATGGCCTCGGCTGGCACGTCAAACCCGCTGCGGAACCAGCGGGCTTCTTCAAATTCGCGGTAGTTAGGCAAGTAGGCTTTTGGCACTACGCCAAGTATTTTTCCTTGATGGATGACAGCGGCGCAGTTGTACAGGCCATGATTAAATCTTAGAGGAATGCCGACGATGGCAATCGGCTCCAGCGATTTCCCTGATTCGAGTAACGTGCTTAATGAATTTTCGCAGGCATCCAGTAGCGTTGTATTGAGGCTCAAATCCCGAATGCTGTAGCCACTCAGGCCTAGCTCTGGGAAAACCACGGAATTGACTCCCGCAGTATCAGCTTGGCGCCAAAGCGCTAAGGTATTGTCTCGATTGGCATCAATATCGGCAACTGCGGCTGCCGGTACTGCAGCGGCTATTCGTGCATATCCTTTCATAGTTACAGTATAGGTCGCAATGGACAGTAATAGCAGGGCACAGGGCGTGCCGAATGACTGTATCCCTGAGGCTGCTCAAGCGCAATGCTTGACACGAATCATATTGCGTTACAGTATTCAGCCGACGATTCTCATTACTATCGCCAGTGATAGGGTTGGAGTGGTGAGGCAGTTTTACGCATCAACGGCTCTAAAATGGAAGTCAATACGATTCCTTAGGATGAGTGAGCAACGGTTTAATCTGCTGCACATAGAGTCTGTGATGGAAAATGCGGGTCACCCTTATCTACATTACGATTGAAATCAACTTTTCGCGCTTGTTGGTTCTGCAAGTGCGTTTTTATTTAACGGGACACATATGCCTGGAAATTTAACCTTTGAAGCGCTGAAAACAGCTGCTAAAAACGGAACAATCGATACTGTGGTTGCTGTGATGGTGGACATGCAAGGCCGATTGATGGGCAAGCGTTTCCACGTGCAGAATTTCATCGATGTCGCGTTTGATGAAACTCATTGTTGTAATTATTTATTAGCTACCGATCTTGAAATGGCAACCCCGGATGGATATGCATCTACCAGTTGGACCTCGGGTTACGGAGACTACGTCATGAAGCCCGACATGAGTACCTTGCGTGTCACTCCGTGGGCAACAGGTGCGGCAATGATTCTGTGTGATGTTCAGGATCACCATACTCATCAAGATGTTCCTCATTCGCCCAGAGCAATATTGAAACGCCAGATCGAACGGCTAAAGGCGCTCGGCTATGCCTGCTCTGCAGCCACCGAATTAGAATTTTTCGTTTATCGGGAAACCTACGAGGAAGCGCGTGATAAAAATTATCAAAAGTTAACCCCTATCAGTGCCTATAACGAGGATTATCATATTTTTCAGACGGCTAAGGAAGAGGGCTTTATGCGACCTTTGCGTAATCAGTTGTTTGATGCAGGAGTGCCTGTTGAGTGCACCAAGGGTGAGGCTGAGGCTGGTCAGGCTGAATTGAATATACGTTATTCTGATGCGCTGGATATGGCTGACACGCATAGCGTGGCTAAACATGCCACCAAGGAAATTGCCTGGAATAGTGGCTGTAGTGTGAGTTTTGTTGCCAAGCCACATGAAGACACGGTGGGTTCATCTAGTCATATTCATCAATCACTTCGTGGTCTGGATGGTTCTGCAGTTTTCTTCGATCCAACTCAGCCACACGGCATGTCATCAGTTATGCAGCATTATCTGGCAGGACTTTTAGCCTATGCGAAAGACACCACTGTATTTCTCGCACCCTATATCAATTCGTACAAACGTTTCTGTGCGGGAACCTTCGCCCCAACACGGATTGTCTGGTCTATCGATAACAGAACGGCAGGCTATCGAATAGTTGCTCCTGATTCTGAAAACGTCAGAGTAGAGTGTCGAGTGGGTGGTTCCGATATAAATCCCTACCTTGCGTTAGCCGCTCAGCTTGCTGCTGGTATTGCTGGTATTGAACACGCCTTGTCTCTCGATGATGCGTTACAGGGCGATGCCTATGCGGCCAAGGATGCGCCGCAAATTCCGGGTAATTTACGTGATGCAGCGAATGCCCTCAATGATTCAAGTATGCTGCGCAAAGCTATGGGCGACGATGTTGTTGACCACTATGTTCGTGCAGCTAATTGGGAACAAGAGGAATTTGACCGCATCGTAACGGACTACGAAATTCGACGTGGCTTTGAACGGTCCTGATCAAGCAACTATCCCTTTCAATTTAATCGACTAATAGTTCCACCATGAACTTTGTAAAAACACTCGAATGTGTCTCGCCAATCGATGGCAGCGTGTATGCCAGTCGTCAGTCCTTATCCTTGGACGAAGCGTTGATCAAACTGGATTTGGCTAAGCAGGCCCAGCTTGCTTGGCAGCAGCTTCCGCTGGCTGAGCGTGTTGCCATTGTTATGAAAGGTATTGAGCACTTGGGAACGATGACAGATGCTCTGGTTACCGAGCTTGCCTGGCAGATGGGACGGCCTGTTCGATACGGTGGAGAGTTCGGCGGAGTGATGGAGCGTGCATCGCGTATGGCAGAGCTAGCAAAAGAGGGTCTAGCGCCCATAATTGTTGAAGAGAGCGATGCATTTGAACGACGCATAGAACGTGAACCTGTGGGCACTGTCCTGGTGGTGGCTCCCTGGAATTACCCATTTATGACTGCAATCAATACGGTTGTTCCAGCATTGATTGCTGGCAATGCTGTGGTGCTCAAGCATGCGACGCAAACTTTACTTGTCGGTGAGCAATTGGCGGAGGCTTTCGAGTCGGCTGGATTACCCAGCGGCGTATTTCAAAACGCCTTCCTGGATCATGGTCTTACGGCTGAATTAATTGCGCGAAAATCTTTTGGATTCGTTAATTTTACTGGATCTGTTGCTGGCGGCAAAGTTATGGAGACTGCAGCCGCTGGTACGTTTACACCACTTGGTCTGGAGCTTGGGGGAAAGGACCCTGGGTATGTCATGGAAGATGCGGATCTTGATGCCGCCGTCGATACCCTTATTGACGGAGCGATGTTTAATTCTGGACAGTGTTGTTGCGGAATCGAAAGGATCTATGTAGCTGAAACTCTGTTCGATCAGTTTGTGGAAAAAGCCGTAGCTATCGTATCAGGCTATATCCTTGGTAATCCGCTGGATGAATCTACAACTCTAGGGCCTATGGCGCATCGGCGGTTCGCTGATTTGGTACGAGAACAAACACGTGAAGCGGTGGCCGCAGGTGCAAGGCCTCTAATAGACGCGTCAATATTTTCTGCAGACGATGGTGGCGCCTATTTGGCCCCGCAGATCCTGGTGAATGTTAATCATGATATGCGAGTTATGAAGGAAGAGTCATTTGGCCCTGTCGTTGGAATAATGAAAGTCAAAGATGATGATGAGGCCATTGCCTTGATGAACGACAGTGCCTACGGTCTTACTGCTTCCTTGTGGACTCAGGATGTAACGCGTGCAGCCAATATTGGACGCTGTATTGAAACAGGCACGGTATTCATGAATCGCTGTGACTACTTGGACCCTTCCTTGTGTTGGACGGGCCGCAAAGACACTGGCCGCGGTGCGGGATTGTCCCTTTTGGGATATCAAGGCGTCACCCGTCCTAAGTCATACCACTTAAAAAAGAACGGCTAAATCATAGAAGGCTTGATAAAGATGCAACTGACTGGAAACTGGAATTATCCTACGCACATGTGCTTTGGTGCAGGACGAATTTCTGAAATTGCTGATGCGTGTAAATCGGTGGGCATGTCCAATCCACTATTTGTGACGGATCGCGGTTTACGAGATTTACCCATAACTACCGCCACACTCGACTTACTTGAAGCAGGTGGCCTGGGACGCAACCTTTTTGCGGATGTCGATATGAATCCGACTGGGGCAAATGTCGAAGCAGGTTTGGCTGTTTATCGCGAAGGAGGGCACGACGGTGTAGTGGCTTTTGGTGGTGGCTCGGCATTGGATTTGGGTAAAGCTCTGGCTTTCATGTCGGGTCAAAATCGACCGTTATGGGACTTTGAGGACGTTGGTGACTGGTGGACTCGAGCAGATCCCAACGGAATTGCCCCTATCATTGCAGTGCCAACTACGGCGGGTACCGGTTCTGAAGTCGGTAGAGCATCCGTCATCACAAACAGTGATACTCATGAAAAGAAAATCATCTTCCATCCAAAGATTCTGCCAGCGATTGTTATCTGCGATCCAGAGCTAACGGTAGGTATGCCGGCTGCTATCACTGCTGGTACAGGTATGGATGCCTTTGCGCATTGCCTGGAAGCTTACTGCTCGCC